>JABMRB010001206.1 GCA_013202865.1 Candidatus Nealsoniibacteriota bacterium
CAATACGGCTGAATTCTTGCGAATCCAGCTACGGGCAGGCCAGTATACGCCATTTTCACGGCCAACTGTAGCGTCAGACTAGATCATTTGCAGCAAAATAATACACCCACCAAACGTGGGGCGAGGCGAGTTTCAGCGTTCCCCGGGAACTGGCGAAATAACGCAACACATTGTCACCACACGACTTGCGACACGCGCTGTCCGTGCCGTCAGAAATCCGCTTCGACTGGCACACCGAATGCTCTTACAAGGGGCAAGCGAGCCCTACAGCTCGCTGTCAATGAGCTGGCCCGTGGGGCCCCTTACGGATTTTGGTCGAGTGGGTACCTTGCCCTTACCGCTTGGCTAGCCACCGTGTGTGTGGCACGTAAGAGGCCCCAATTTTTTTGCGCTGCGGCGCCCTCTGTCGGGCCCCCTATGGGGGGTTACCCCCTGCGCTGAACCGGCCTCGACGCACACGCTACGTCGGCCCGGCGTAAGCTAGACTTCCAGTGTGAGATGATCCGTCTCGATCCGGATCGCTTACGCCAAAACCCCCGAGGATCCTACGAGATGCCCGAAGCGGAAGACCAAAACGCTCAGAGCGCCGCCCCCAAACCGAAGGCCAAGGCCGTTGACGCCGTTGACGCCGCCGCCGACAGCCCGGGAAAACTCGCCCGGCTGAAGAAGCTCGTCGGCAGGATGTTCTCCCGCAAATGGATCGCCGGCCTGCTGATCCTCTCGATCGTCGTGCATCTGGCGGGGATCGTCTACTACCAGGTCTTTGCCACCGGGGGCAGGACCGCGCCGGATCCGGAGATCGCGCTGGGTGAGTTTGAATTCGCCGCCGACAAGAGCGAACTGGGACAGATCACCGCGGCCAAGTTCCAACTGCACATCTCGCCGCTGGAGCAGGTCGACCGAGAGGCGAGATACCGGTTATACAACCGCGAGTTCCGCGTTCGGCAAGACATCGAGGAACTGCTCCGTCAGGCACACAGCGGAGACTTCCTCGATCCTAAGCTGGCCGAATTGAAACGCCGATTGCAGGAGCAGGTCAACGCCACGCTGGGGATGAGGGTGATCGCCGACGTGATCATCACCGATCTGAAACTCGAACGCCGCGCGTTGGAAGAAGTCGAAGCGATCGCCGAAGCGGCAGAACCGGCCCCATGGCTCGAACAGCCCGCCGTCAAGAACGAACCGGGCGAACAGGACAACGATCTGACCGTGTCCGTCGAAACACTGTAGCTACGGTCGCCAGACCGTGGGCAATCGGCCTTGAAAACCACGCCGGAGTTTTGTAGGACGGGTTTGCAACCCGTCTCCGCTCGTCCAGACGGGCTGCAAACCCGTCCTACAAAGCCACCCTCGACTCACCGGACCGTCTCCCAGGCGACCTGCTGCAACCGCCCAGCCTCGTGCGGACCGAGCCTTGTCAGCGTGCGACCGTCGACCTCGACGTGGCCCGGCAGCCCCACCGGACTCTGTCCCAACAGCACCGCAAAGAACACGCAGGCCGCCAGATAGGAGCCGGTGGCGTTGGCATGCCGGCCGTCGGCGGCGTGTAGGATCAGTTCCGCGTTGGCCGCCATGGCGTTGTGCCATGCCACGCCGACCGGCGCCAACCGGGCGCCGAGTTCCTTGGCAATCGCGTGATAAGCCTCGTTGATCGCGTCCTGCGTCGCCGGCCGATCCTGCTGTGCCCAGGTGAGATAGAAGACCGTCTCGGCGGAGCACTTTTCGATCTCGGCGTGCAGGATCCGGGCCGACCGATACATCGCTTGCGGGTCTTCCAACGGCCGGGTGCTCTGCTCCTGCAGCACGACGACGTCCCATGCCCGCGAGCCGATCCGCTCGATCGCCCCGGTCTGCTCGCAATGCTGCTGTAGCGTACACCCGCCTTCAACGTGCGAGTCCACCACCACCGTCCGCCCTGCCGCCGCCGCCAGAAAGGCCAACTGCGCCGGCATGTCGTTGTAGTACGTGTGGCTGTTGCCGATGAAGAGGAGGTTCGCCGGATCCATGGACGCCCTCACTCCGTCGGCGGGTCTTTCGGTTCCCGGTCGGCGGCCCAGTAGAGACCGCGGGTGACCAGTTGCTGCAACGCCGGATTGGTCCAGGCCTCGCGGCCGTGACCGAGCGTGGTGTTGAAGACCCGGCCCTTCTCGTACTCCTGCATCCAGAGCATCGACTGCTGCTCAGCGCCGCGGTCGATGTGCCCCAGGCTGTGGAGTTTGAAGTCGGGATGGTACTTGTCGCGATAGGTCTCGTCCTGGATCTCGAAGTCTTTCATCGTGGCGGTGATCGGGTGCTTCTTGTCGTCGATCCGGATCGTGAACTTTCCGCCGCCGTGCCCGATGAACCGGCCGCCCAGCAGCCGCCAATAGACGTCCGACTGCTTGAAGGCGTCGGTAGCGTGAACGCCCACCAGTCCGCCGCCGCCGGCGACGAACTGGCCGAGCCCTGTCTCCTGGGCCTCGTCGGCGAAGTTGCCGCCCGAGCCGTAGAAGAGCACCACGTCGTACTTGCCGATGTTCGGCGCCTTCAGGTCGTTGAGCTCGGCGCTGAGCGTCACCTCGAAGTCGCCCGTCTTGTCGAGCACCTTGGAGATAACCTCGTGAAAACCCTTCCAGTCGTGACCCCGGCCACCCATCAACAACACCTTGGTCTTCTCGGCAGTAACGCCTTGCGACGCGAAGACCGTCAAGGCCAAAACGGCCAGTCCAAACATCCGATAGAAAGTGCGATGGAACATTGTCGAAACTCCTCGGTCTGGGGAAACACAGTATGGTGGACGCAACAACGCCTACGAGTATAGCGTCTCTGACCCGGAAAGCAAGCAGATGTAGGGTGGGTCGAGGAACGAGACCCCCGCGGAGAAAGGCGGGTCTCA
>JABMRB010000021.1 GCA_013202865.1 Candidatus Nealsoniibacteriota bacterium
CGCAGCGTTGGAAATGCTCTGGATTCGACGGGCTCGGAGGCCGATCGTACAAGCTGTTCCCAAGTGATTCACAACCTCTAGCCCCTGCTTGTCAGGGGGGACGGGCTCGGGTATCTTAGAACCTTCTCGCGACCTGACAACACGCACATTGTTCCCGAGCCAAGGAGTTACCAATGAAGCGAATCTCGACTGTAATCGTCGCCTGCGGCCTGCTTCTGTCGACGGGCTGTGGCGAAGAGTATGACGCAGTGATCGGTGTGTCGGTGATGACATTCGACAACCCGTTCTTCAAGGACTTGGGCGGAGCCATCGAAAGAGAAGCGGCCAAGCACAACTACAAAGTGATTATGTGTGACGGGGCCGGAGATCCGGTCAAACAGAGCGGGCAGGTGGACGACTTCATCACCAAACAGGTCGACGCGATCATTCTTTGTCCGTGCGACTGCAAAGCGGTCGGCGCCACGATCGCCAAGGCGAACAAGGCCGGCATACCCGTCTTCACGGCCGACCTGACGTCGCTCTCCGATCAGGGTGAAGTTACCTGTCACGTGGCGACCGACAATCTCGACGGAGGGCGCAAGGCGGCCGAGGCGATGATCGAGCTGCTCGGCGGTTCCGGCAAAGTAGCGGTCCTCGACTTCAAACGGGCCGAGTCGTGCGAACTGCGCATGGACGGGTTCAACGAGGTGATTTCCAAGGCAACGGGAATCGAGGTATTGAAGCCATTGCCCGGCGGTGGCGACCGGAAGAAATCGGCCGACGCGGCCGCGACGATCCTGGAAACACACCGCGATCTGGACGCCTTCTTCTGCGTGAACGATCCTTCGGCGATGGGCGCAGTGAACGCGATCGAGAGGGCCAAGAAGGAGGACCAGGTTCGAGTCGTCGGATTCGATGCCCAAGCGTTCGCCCGTGAAGCCGTCCGCGAAGGGAGGCTCTACGCGACGATCGTACAATACCCCAAAGAGATCGGCCGGCTCAGCGCCGACGCCGTCCACCGGCACCTGATCGGCGAAGAGGTCGAGCCGGAAATCCTGATCCCCGTAAAGACCTATAGCAAGGCGACCGCCGACGCCATTGATGCGGAACTGAAAGGCCAGGAATAAGAGAAACCGATCGATGTCTCGGCTCGCTTTCATACCCCGTCTCTCTGCCGACTACGGCATGTTGGGCGTGTTGCTGCTGCTTTGTCTGTGCTGCACGATCGGTACGATCGAGAAGCGACAGCCGGTCGGCAAGGAAGCCGCCGCCGTCGTGGCCGGAGAAATCGCGCGCTGCGCCGGCAAGTCGCCCCGAATCGTGATCGTGTCGGTCGACGCGCGATTCGCCAACGAGCTTCAACGCCGCCTGGACAAACAGGGCACGCCCGTAGCGGAGAAGATTACCGGCGAGCGAACGGACGTGCGAGGAGCGCTGCAACGCCTCATCGACCGGCAACAGGATATCGACGTGGTCGCCACGACCGCGGCCGACCGGCAGATCGTCACCCACGTCTTGGGTGACTCGCCGCGCACCCGGATCGTCTGCGCCGAACCCTATTGGGGCTCCACCTTTCTGACCGTTGGCAACCTGCTGAACGTGGCCGGCCAGAAAGTGGACATCGCGCTGCTTGCCCTCGGCATGACGATGGTGATTATCACCGGGGGAATCGATCTCTCGGTGGGCAGCCTCGTCTCGCTCTCGGCGGTAACCGCGGCCGTGCTGATCTCATCCATCGGCGGTGTGTCGGCCACACCGATGGAAATGCTCCTGTGCAGTCTGGCGGCGATTGCCGTGTGTGCGGCCGTGGGCGGCTTCTCGGGGACCATGGTCACGCTCTTCAAGATCCCGCCCTTCGTGGCCACCCTGGCGATGATGTGGGTCGCCGGTGGCTTGGCTTTCATCGTCTCGGATGGCGAAACGATTTCCGATCTCCCCAAATCGTATAAATGGTTGGGGATGGGCACTACGGTACCGCCGATCCCCGACGCCCTGTTGCTAACGGTCATTGTCTTCGCAGTGGGACACTTCATAATGTCTCGAACCACGCTAGGCAGGCACATCTACGCCATCGGTAGAAATCGTCAGGCTGCCCGGCCTTTCGGAATTCACGTCAATCGCACGTTGTTGATCGTTTACACGATCTCCGGCGTCATGGCGGGGCTGGCCGGCGTGTTGTTGGCCTCGCAGTTCACGGTACCGCCGATCCCCAATGCCCTGTTGCTAATGGTCATTGTCTTCGCGGTGGGACACTTCACAATGTCTCGAACCACGCTAGGCAGGCACATCTATGCCATCGGCGGAAATCGTCAGGCCGCTCGGCTCTCCGGAATTCACGTCAACCGTACGTTGTTGATCGTTTACACGATTTCCGGCGCCATGGCGGGGCTGGCCGGCGTGTTGTTGGCCTCGCAATTCACGTCCGGTGCGCCCCGGTACGGGCAGATGTACGAACTCTATGCAATTGCCGCGGTGGTCGTCGGCGGAACCAGCCTCGCCGGCGGTGAGGGGAAGATCCTCGGCACGCTGATCGGTGTGCTTACGATTGCCGTCGTCCAGACCGCCATGAACCTGTTGGCCATCAAATCCGATTGGCAGGACGTCACCCTGGGACTGATCGTCCTGCTCGTCGTTCTGCTGGACAACCTGAAAAGACACGGTTGGCGACAACTGCTCACATCCGAATAAGCCGCCTGCCCCTTCGCAAGGAACCCCTACCATGACCCCACGAGAACGCGTCCTGGCCGCCGTCAACCACCAACCAACCGACCGTGTGCCGATCGACTTCGGCGGGCATCGATCCTCGGGCATTGCGGCGATCGCTTATCGGAAACTCCGCGAAGCGCTCGACTTGCCCCGCCGGCCGATCCGCGTTTACGACCCGATCCAGCAGCTTGCCATCGTCGACGACGACGTGCTCGATCGATTCGACATCGACACGATCGAACTGGGCCGCGGATTCGCCACCGAAGACGAGCACTGGAACGACTGGACGCTGCCCGACGGGTCGCCTTGCCAGATGCCGGCCTGGGCCACGCCCGAGCGGGAAGAGGGCCGCTGGGTGCTGAAGTCCGAGAGCGGCCGCGTGCTCGGGCAGATGCCCGACGGGGCAATCTACTTCGAGCAGACCTACTGGCCCTTCTTCGAGGAGGACGACCTGGACGGGATCCTCGACGCCATGGGGGAGTGTATGTGGATCGCCATGCGAACCCCGCCCGGGCCGCTTGCGGCAGGGCAGTTTGGCGACGAGGCGATGGTCGAAGGCGCCCGCAACCTTCGCGCGCGGACAGATCGGGCGATTCTGGCGCTGTTCGGCGGCAATCTGCTGCAGATCGGCCAGGTTCTCTATCGCAACGACAAGTTCTTTCAGCAGCTGGCCGGCGAACCGCAACGGGCGCACGA
>JABMRB010001207.1 GCA_013202865.1 Candidatus Nealsoniibacteriota bacterium
AAGAAGACAAGTCACAACGGTGCCACTTTTCGTCATTCGTCATTCGTGCTTCGTCATTCCTACCCTGTCATTCGTGCTTCGTCATTTCCCTCCTGCCAGTCGTCGGACTCCCGGATGGCTTGGCGAATCAGCGTCAGCAGCGCGTTGGGATCGTACGGTTTGCGGACGAAATAGTGGCATCCGGCCGCCCGAGATCGACGAAGGATGTCCGGCCGCTCCATGCCGCTGAGAATGATCACGGGGATCGCACAAGTATCCGGTGAATCGACCAGCCGCTCGCAGATCGTGAACCCATCAAGGTCTGGCAACCGCAGATCGAGCACGATCAGTGCTGGGTGATCGGAGCGGGCCTTGGCCAACCCGTCCCGGCCGCAGTCGGCAGCAAACGCCTCGAAACCCTGCTGTTGAAGCCGGCGGGAGAGGACATCAGCCAACGCCTCGTCGTCGTCGATGATCAGAATCCGGTCCGGCTTGGCCGTGCTGGCGGGTTCGAGTTTCGGTTCTTCCAGAGCACTAGCAAACATCGAAAGTAACGTCTCGAGACTGAGTGTGCCTTGCTGTAAATAAACAACCTTCTTGCCGATCGATGAAGAACGGGTAGCGATGCAACGATAAACTGTAGGTTACCGTAGTTACCCGGTCAAACAAAAAACGGCCGCACTAAACGCAACGCCTGCGGGGGGGCATTGCCCACCCTGCATCTTCCCATCTTCCCGTTGTCCGTTTTCTGCTCTCCCCCCGGATGTTGCCGTGCCGGCGACCGCCCGGCGGTGTACGCGACTGAACACTGCTCTCTCGATCATGCGATCGGGGGGGGCTTGACACTCGATCGGCTGGCGGATATCCCTGGGTTTGCCCGACTCGTGCCGCCAAAGCCACTGGAAGTAGCACTGGAGACCGCCGCGATGATTCGTTGCGACGTGCAGATCGGCTCGGGCGTTTACAAAGAGGAGCGGGGCGATTATGCTCCAGTGGAAAGTGAGCCCTTCTGCGCGATTGAGCGGTTTTCGCCCTGTCAGCTTTTGCGGGAAACCTGCCAACTTTTGCGGGAAATACGAGAAACCAAAAGGAGCCAATAGATGTCGAGCGCCAGCGAGCGTAAGGACTTTGAATCGACCAAAAAGATGAAAGGGGTGATGTTCAAGTACTTCACGGAACTGGAAAACGGGCCCGCGCAGGGCAAGAAGACCGCCTGGTGTACGAGCGTCGGGCCGGCCGAGTTGCTGCGTGCGCTGGGGTTCAACGTCTACTTTCCCGAGAACCACGGCGCCATGCTCGGTGCCACCCGGATGGCCACCGACCTGATCCCGCTGGCCAACGCCCGCGGCTTCTCGCCCGACATCTGCTCCTACCTGACCAGCGACGTCGGATCGTATCTCAAGGGCGAGAGCCCCTTGCAGAAGATGAAGCTTTCCGGCCCGCCCAAGGCCGACGTGCTGGTGTTCAACACCAACCAGTGCCGCGACGTGAAAGACTGGTTCCAGTTCTACGCCCGCGAGTGGGACGTGCCCTGCATCGGCGTCCATACCCCCAGGTCGATCGGAGACGTGAGCGATTCGATCATCGACGACGTGGCTCGGCAGATCGAAGGCCTCGTCGAACCGCTCGAGCAAGTGGCCGGCGAGAAGCTCGATCCGAAGAAGCTGCGCGAGGTGGTCGACCTCTCGCGGCAGTGTACCGAGTTGTGGAAGGCCGTCCTCCAGGCGGCCGTCAACGTGCCCTCGCCGTTGACCTTCTTCGACGGCACGATCCAGATGGGCCCGGCCGTCGTCCTGCGGGGCCACGTCGATGCCATCGAGTACTACCGGGGCCTCGTCGACGAACTCCAGCAACGCATCGCCGACGGCGTCGCCGCGGTCGAAGACGAAACGCACCGCATCTACTGGGAGGGAATGCCGGTCTGGGGAAAGCTCAGCGGTCTCAGCGGACTGTTCATGCAGTTGAAAACCAGCGTCGTCGCGTCGACCTACTGCAACAGTTGGATTTTCGACGATCTCGACCCCGACGATCCCTACAAGAGCATGGCCCGGGCGTACTCGAGCATCTTCATCTGCCGCAGTGAAGACGCCAAGCAGAAGTACATTGAGGAAATGGCCGAGCGGTACGGCATCGACGGCATCCTCTACCACGATGCAAAGACCTGTCCAAACAACTCGAACAACCGCTACCAACTTCCGCAACGCCTGCAAGCGAAGCTGGACAAGCCGTACCTGGTCATCAACGGCGATCTGAACGACCTGCGACTCTACAGCGAAGAGCAGACCAAGACCAACATTGAGGCATTCGTCGAGCAGCTTGCGGAGACGTAGGCAAGCGGGAAAGAAATGGGGGAGGGAAGATGGGAAAGGGGAAAGGATGAATGGGGAGAAAGAAGGAAGAATGAACCGCAGAATGTCGAACAAGGAACTCCGAATGTCGAAGGAGAGAGGGAGACACCAGTGAAATGGGAACCACAACGTTGTATTGGCCAGCCGGATTGACGTTCCAGCGAGGGGCTCTTCACATCGACATTCGGAGTTCCTTGTTCGACATTCTGCGGTTCTCTTACTTTTCCCCTGTCTAGCCTCTTCCTTCCCCATATACTTGCCCCTGAGTACCCCATGACCTATTTCTGCGGCATTGATATTGGTGCGTCGGCGGCCAAACTGGTGATCGTCGATCGGCAGCGGCAGGTGGTGGCCAGGGCGATCCGCCGCTCGGGGATCGATTACGCTGCCACGGCCGAACAATGTCTGGAAGAAGCGCTCGCGGCGGCGGGAATCGACCGTGGGCAGATCGCCGGCTCGCTGGCGACCGGTTACGGCCGCGACAACGTCCCGTGGACCGAGTTGCGAATGACCGAGATCGCATGTCACGGACGCGGCGCCTTTCATCATTTCCCCGAAGTGATTACGGTAATCGACGTCGGGGCCCAGGACAGCAAGGTGATCCATCTCGACCAGCGGGGCCGCCGCACCAGCTTCAAGATGAACCGGAAATGTGCGGCAGGAACCGGTGCATTCCTCGACGAGATTGCCCTGCGACTGGCCGTCGACGTGGCCGATCTCAACGCCTTGGCCGAACGATCCACCAACGACGTGGCGCTGGGTAGCTTCTGCACCGTGTTTGCCGCCACGGAGATCCTCGAGAAGATCCGCACC
Organism: Candidatus Nealsoniibacteriota bacterium; assembly: GCA_013202865.1. Taxonomy (GTDB): domain Bacteria; phylum Planctomycetota; class Planctomycetia; order Pirellulales; family Thermoguttaceae; genus JABMRB01. The sequence goes on from JABMRB010001207.1 coordinate 3,141, forward strand.
GGCCATCGCGTGGAGGACATCGTCAAAGGGGCGTTTCGCTCCGTGGTCAAGCGGCTCGTGGAGATGGACTCCGTCGACGGGACCCTGGTGATGACCGGCGGTGTAATCGCCCACAACCGGTTGCTGGCGAAACTCGTCGGCGAGGCGTTCGGCACACCGGCCCGAATACCGCCCGATCCACAATACATCGGGGCGTTCGGGGCCGCCCTGTTCGCTATCGAACACACTGAAAAAGGAGATACCTGATGCTAGTCAAAGACCCGCCCGTCGAAATCGCCGACGGCCTCTGGATGCTCGGCGCCAACGCATATCCCGTCTACCTGCTCCGCGGCGAAAAGGAGGCCGCCATGGTCGAAGGGGGTATCGGGCCGATCGGTCTGCTGGTTCGCGAGCAACTTCAGACGCTGTCGGTCGACCCGGCCACGGTCAAGACGCTGATCCTTGCCCATGCCCACCCCGACCACGTGATGGCCGTGCCCGCGTTTCGCGAGATGTTTCCGGACGTCACCGTGACGGCCTCCGCAGCCGCCGCCAAAACGCTCAAGATCGACAAGGCGATCGCCTTCTTCTGCAAGATGGACGGGGCCCTGACCGACGCCCTGATCGAGACGGGCCAGATGGAGGAGAAATATCGCCCCGAACCGGTCGAGATAACTGAGATCGCCGTCGACCGCTCCGTCAAGCAGGGCGACCGAATCGAACTCGACGGGTTTGCGTTCGAGGTGCTCGAAACACCCGGCCATAGCGATTGCAGCCTCAGCCTTTACGAACCGGATCGCAAGATCCTCTTCATCTCCGACGCCACCGGATACTACATGCCCAAGCATGAGTGCTGGTGGCCGAACTACTTCGTCGACTACGGCACCTACGTCGACTCGATGCAGCGGCTTGCCGCGCTCGATACAGAAATCCTCTGCCTGGGCCACCACGCGGCGATCACCGGCGCCGACGCCGTGCAAGCCTACTTCCGCGACGTGATCGCCGCCACCGAATCGCTCCATCAGGAGATCGTCGAAGAGGTCGGCACCGGCAAGACCGTCCGCGAGGTTGCCGAACGGCTCGGCACCGACGTCCACGAGAAGTTGCCGCTGTTCCCACTCGATTTCTACCAGAAAAACTGCGGCCTGCTGGTAAAGGCCTCGCTGAGACACGAGGGGATCGAAGTGTAGGGAACTGGTAGGGTGGGTCGAGGTACGAGACCTACGCGGGCAGTGTCGCGAGAGAAGCTGCTAAGCCGCAAGCGGCCAATTTTCGTGTGGGTCTCGTACCTCGGCCCACCCTACAACGCCCCCTACCGCAACTCGGCCCCGTGCCGCTCGCCGCAAGCCGACACAATCCGGTCGCGGATCTCGTCCGCCTGCCGGTTCGTCATCGTGCCCTGCGCGGAGCGCAGGACGATCGTCAATAGCAGGCTCTTGCGATCCGGGCCCAGCCGCTCGGCATCGCGGTAGGTGTCGAGGTATTGCAGATCCTCGAAGTAATCGCCGCACTGCTGGCGGACCGTGGCCGCCACGTCGGCGTAGCGGATCGCGTCGTCGACCACCAGATTCAAGTCCCGCGTAACCGCCGGATAGGACGGCTGCCCCACGTGCTGCGGGATCAACTCGGCCGCAGCCACCAACGGCAAGAGCTTCACTTCGGCCACCGTTGTCGCCGAGCGCAAGTCGAACTGCTCCAGCCCCCCTTCGGCAACCTGCCCCACGTAGCCGAACGTCTCAGTGTCACTGCTAGTAACCGCACCAAGTTGCATTCCGCACGACTCGCCCGGGTCGAGCAAATCGCCGTCGAAAGGCAAGGCTGTCACCTCGGCCTGCCGGTTGAGCACATCGATGATCGCCTCGATCGCGCCTTTGACCGACCGGTAGTCGCGGCCGCTGGTGATGCAGAGCATCAGTTGCTCGTCGGGTAGCTTCTTGCCGCGAGGCAGATAGACCTTGGCGATCTCGAACAGCTCGATGTCCGCGTTGGCCAACGCCTCGTTGGTCCGTCGCACCGCAAGCAGGCTCGGCACCAGACTGGTGCGGAGTCGGTCGGCACCCCGCAGCACGGCCGTGCGACTCTGCAACGGCTCCGCGTCGGTCCAGGGGCTGGTCGCTTCGGCCGCCCGAGCGTCGACCACGCTAGAGGTGATCGCCTCGTCGAAACCCATCGCCGTCAAGGCGTGACGGACTTTGGCCACCACGCGATCCTCCTTGGTCCGAACCGATGCGACCATCGGCACGCCCACGTCCTCGGGAATCTGATCGTAGCCGTGAATTCGGGCGACCTCTTCGATCAGGTCGATCTCCCGCGTCAAATCACCCCGCCAACTTGGCGGCACGACGGTGACGGTCTTCGCGGCGGACTCGGTCTCGTCGCTACCTAAGGCAACAAGAATCTCCCGCACCCGCTCGACCGGCACGTCGATACCCAGAACGCGCTGCACCTGCGGGTGCCGCAGCACGATCGGCTCACGTTCCGCGATCGGCTCACCCACGTCAACCACGCCGGCTGCCAACTCGCCGCCGGCCAACTCGAGGATCAACTCGCAGCATCGCCGGCTGGCCCAGTCGATGTTCTCCGAGTCGATCCGCCGCTCGAAACGATACGATGAATCGCTGTGCAGGTTCAACGCCCGGGACGTGTTGCGGATCGAGAGCGGGGCAAACTCGGCCCCCTCGATCAACACGTCGGCCGTGCCGGCAGAGATTTCCGTCTGGGCACCGCCCATCACGCCGCCAATCGCCACGGAATCCCTGGCGTCGGCGATCATACACATGTCGGCGCTCAGTTTGTACGTGTGGTGGTCAATCGCCTCGATCGTCTCGCCCGGGTGCGGACGCCGGACGATGATCTCGGCACCGGTCAGCTTGCCGAAATCGAACGTGTGCAGCGGCTGGCCGCATTCCATCAAGACGTAGTTGCTGATGTCGACCACGTTGTTGATCGGCGTCAGCCCAAGCGTCTCGAGTCGCCGCTGCATCCACCGCGGACTCGGCCCAATCTTCACGCCGCGGACAACCCGGGCCGTGTAACGGCGGCATAGATCGGGGCAGTCGATCCGCACCTTGACCAGCTCGTCGACCGGCGTCTTGCCTTCGGCCGGCTCGGCAGCGGGGATCGTCAACTCCGAGCCCCACAACACCGCCACCTCCCGGGCAACGCCGATATGCCCGAGGCAGTCCGGCCGGTTGCTGGTCACCTCCAGGTCGACGGCCAGATCGCCCCCAACCTCCTCGGTCCCCTCGTGGTTCAACCCCGACATCATCAGCCGCCGCTCCAACTCCTCCAGCGGCATGTCGAGTGGCACGTATTGTTTCAGCCAGTTCCAGGAGACGATCATGGCATCGGAGGGATTTGGTATTTGGGATTTGGTATTTGGGATTTGGGGGAACAACGCCCA
>JABMRB010001208.1 GCA_013202865.1 Candidatus Nealsoniibacteriota bacterium
CCCCCACCCCGAAAGTCCCCCGGCACCACCAGCAACACCAACACTGCCGCCACCAGCACTGCGCCCACCCAGGTCGACAGGTGAAGCCGGTACCAAGGGCGGCGGTGATTCGCTTCGGCGATCTTGTCGGAGTCTCGGGTCAATGCAACAGACCTCGCGTTCATCGGCCGGCCAGCCTAACCGCAGAGTATAGCAGGATGCATTGCAAAGGAATACATGCGTTGGGACGCAGTGAAGAAGTGTAGATATGCGGCGTCACAGTGGAGCCCGCTAAACGTGGATCGCTTGCTTCGATCGTCTGTTTGTGGTCTACTCCCGGCCGACGCCAAACCGTAAACGTGGAGTGGAAAATGGGGACTGGCTCAGTGCCGCCGGCAGCGAGGGACGCTACGCCGTCGCAGAGGCCAAACCCGCGGAAAAACGCCGCCGGCTCGGTGGCTGTCCCCTTTTTCCACGGGGCCATGGTGACGACGCTGGTCGTGCTGGTCGGCGTTGGATTGTGGAAAACGTCCGGAAGAGAGGACGGCAACCGCGTGGCGGTGACGCGTCACTGCCGTGGCGTGATGGGGACCGATGCGTCGTTGGCCGTGGTCGTGCCGGACGGTCGGGCTGCCGAGGCCGAGACGTGGCTGCGTGACGCCGAGGCCGAGCTGCGCCGGATCGAGGCCCGGATGAGTACGTGGATCGCGCAGACGGAAATCTCGAAGCTCAACGCCGCCGACGCCGGTCAGTTCGTGCGGCTTTCACCGGAGACGCTCGACGTGCTGCGTGCCGCCAAGGAGGCCCACGTAGCGACCGGCGGTGCCTTCGACGTCACTTGCCGGCCGCTGGTCGAATTGTGGCAACGTGCGGCCGAACGGGACCGAGCACCCGACGACGCCGAACTGGCCACCGCCCGGAACGCTTCCGGCTGGCAGTGGATCGAACTGACCGACGACGGTGCCGTCAAACGCCGCGCGACGGCAAGAGTCGATCTCGGCGGCATCGCCAAGGGCTACGCGGTCGACCGGGCCGCGGCCTTGCTCCATGACGCCGGGGCCGACGGCGGGATGGTCGAGGTCGGCGGCGACCTGGTCTGCTTCGGCCGGCCGGTCACCAGCCGGAAGTGGAATGTCGACGTCAAGGATCCGTTCGGCGACGGAAATCTCGCCACGCTGCAGGTTTCCGAGACGGCCGTCTGCACCAGCGGCAACTATGCCCGGCCGATCGAGATCGCCGGCGTACGCCACAGCCACATTATCGACCCCCGCACGGGCCGCACGGCCGACCCGGTCGCGTCGGTCACCGTGACGGCCCCCACCGCGCAGGCCGCCGACGTCTGGGCGACCGCGCTGACGGTCCTTGGCCCGGCTGGCTTCGATCGTCTCCCCGTCGGCGTGGAGGCGATGATCGTCACGGGCACCGCTGCGGAGCATCGCGTCGCCTGCACGCCCGGTTTTCTTGTTGGTCTGCTTCCCGGTGGTCGGCAACGATTAGATCTGCGAGCACGCGGCCGGGCTGAGCATGATGTTGGTGATGCCCGAGACGGTGTCCTTGTACTGCGGGTCGGTTTTCAGCTTGGTCCACGCCGGGTCGGCCAGGAACTTGGCCCAACCAGCCTCCTTGGCTGCCATGTCGTCGAATCCGAGCATGTAGGTCAGGTTGGGCATTTGGGGCCCGATCAGCGTTTCACCGAAGAAGACCGGCGGCAGGCCCGTGCGGCGGAAGATATCGATCTCGCCGCCCTCGTTGAACATGGCGACCTTCTTGACCGCTTTGGTAGCGTTGTGGCTCTCGTAGGTGCGGAGTTGGAAGACCCGTGAGGCCTTCTTCGAGGGGATCTCCAGTTGGGGGATTCCGTCGAAGGCCACCATCAGCGAACTCACGATTCGCTTGTAGCCCGGGTCCGACTTCGGGGCGTCGAGCACGGCCGCGCCGGCCTTGATGAACGCGTCGTCGGCCATCATCCGGCGATTGGCCGTGGCCGCCGATTCGAGCGACTTGTGGGGCATCAGCACGTAGAGGTTCGGGCTCGGCGTGTCGCTTTCGATTATCTTGAAAACGCCGACCGGTTCGATCCCCAGTCGGTTCATTGCCGGGATGGCTGCCTTGCCGAGGAACTCGATGAAAGCCTCCTGCTTGGCGGGCGACGCCAGTTCATAGAGCCGAAGTTCGTAATACTGCTTCTTTGTGTCGGCGTTTTGTGCCATTGCCACGCTGCCCAGTGGGGCCAAACCGGCCAGGCACGAGGCGGCCATAAAGTCTCGTCGTTTCATGAGGTGGGTACTCCTTTGCAGGGGGGATCTGTGCGTGGGGTGAAACGTGTCGTTGATGATACCGCAATCCGACACGGCAAGCAATGTGTCGTAACGGCGGCGGGGGCGGCGAGCCGCCGGGCTTGTCCCGGCGCAGGGAAGTAGTGAAACGGTTGGCGTAACGAAAGCGCGGGGGCAAGCCCCGCGGCTCGCTACGATGGTTGCGTTGGGGTGGCGGTTGAACTGCCACCCCCCTCGTGGTCGGCAATATCACCGCGGGGGCGGCGGCTGTTGGGTTGCGCCGGTGGCTACGTCCTGTTTCCAGGCCTCAATGGCCGCACGCATCTGGCGAACACGGTCGCCCTGCTGCTCTGCCAGGTTGTTCTGCTCGCCCAGATCGTCGTCCAAGTTGAAAAGGGCCGGTCCGTCGGTGAACCCCCGTGCTCGAACGACCAGTTTCCATGGCCCGTCGCGCATGGCGGTGCCTTCCCAGAAGAGCTGCCTTCGCCCGAGCGACTTGCCTTGAAGCAGCAAGGGCGCGAGACTGACGCCGTCGAGCTTAAGCCCCTTGGGCAATGGAACGCCGGCCAGGTCGAGCATCGTGGGCATCACGTCGAGGCTGATGCAGAGATCGTCGCTGAGCGTACCCGGCTTGATCTTGCCGGGCCACCAGGCCACGGCCGGCACGCGATGTCCACCCTCCCAGACCGATCCCTTGCCGCCCCGCAACGGATCGTTGCGGCAGTGGCTCGCCCCGCCGTTGTCGGAGAAGAAGAGCACGAGCGTGTTCTCGGCGATATTGAGCCGTTGCAACGTATCGAGGATTTCACCGATCCCTTGGTCCATGGCGGTGAACATCTGCCGTACGGTCGCGTCGCGGTCGCGCCGGTCGGCAGCGCCGCGTTGGGCTTTGTCGGGCTTGGCGCGGTCGGGCTTCCGACCCGGGCGGCTGTCGGGTCCTCGCCCCGGCGGGTCGCCAGGCGCCTGGATCGGCGAGTGTACCGCCCCGTGGGGCACGTAGAGGCAGAACGGCCCGTCCTTGTGCGTTTCGATAAACTCGACCGCGTGCTGGGAAATCAGGTGCGTCAGGTAACCTTCCTCTTTGACCGGTTCGAGACCTTCCCACCAGTCGTAGGTCTGCATGCGGTCGTAGTGCGAGATGTAGTCGACGTTGCCGCTTACGAACCCGCGAAACCGATCGAAGCCGTGGTGTAGCGGGTTGAACTTCGCGGAGTAACCGAGGTGCCACTTGCCGAAGATGGCGGTCGCGTAGCCGGCCTTGCCGAGCAGTTCGGCAAAGGTGACCTCGGCGGTTTGCAGGCCGACGTGGTACCCGGCCAGTTTCGGGTCGGCCGTGATGACCGCCGGCAGCCCGGCCCGTTGTTGATACCGCCCGGTGACCAGCCCGGCACGCGTGGGGCTGCACACGGTGCCGCTGCTGTGGAAGTCGGTGAACTTCAGCCCCTCTTTGGCCATGCGGTCCAGGCGGGGCGTTTTGACCCAGCCGTCGTAGAGGCTCGAATCGCCATAGCCCATGTCGTCGGCCATGATAATCACAAAGTTCGGCCGTGCCGGTTTTTCCGTAGCGGTTACCCGGCCGGCATGGTGTAGCAGCAGTGCCGCAAGCGTCGCGGTCAGGCAGGTTCTCGTTGCATGTTGAAGCATCGTAGCGTGTTCTCCTCGGGAGGTCCAGCGAGCCGCCGGGCTTGCCCCGGCGCTAGGAGGTAGTAAAACGGTTGGCGCGACAAAGCAGAATGATCGGCGCAACGAAAGCGCGGGAGCAAGCCCCGCGGCTCGCTACTTGGTGTTCTTCTTTTCCTTGGGTGGCTTCTTTTCGGCGCGGCCTTGACGCTCTTTGGCCTTTAGTTCGGTCGGGATACCCTGGTCGCCCTGCTGCTTCATCCAGGCTTGTAACTGCGTGTACAACGCGTCGCGGAGCTTGCGATTGGCCGGATCGTCGGCGAGGTTGTTCAACTCGTAGGGGTCGGCGGCGAGATCGTAAAGCTCAAATTCCGGCCGCCGCTGATAATCGTTGACGAACCGGGCGGCCGTCGCGTCGGTCTTGGCCTTCTCGATCCAGGAGAGCCAGTACGCGCCGCCGTCGCGCCCGCCGGTCAGGACGTTCTGAAAGGCCGCGTCGTGCTGGAGGTTCCAGATCAGCTTGTGCGTGGGCGTGCGGATCGATCGGATCGGATACGACGGCGAACCGTTGATGATCCCCCGGGTGGTGTGTGCGCCGTAGACGACGTCCTGATGCGTGTCGGTCTTGCCCAACAGAACCGGCAGGAAGCTGCGACCGTCGAATCCGCGTCCGCCATCTGTGCCGCCGGCAGCGAGGGACGCTGTGCCGCCGTGCACGCCCGAGTCAATCTTGGCCCGGTCGACACC
>JABMRB010000123.1 GCA_013202865.1 Candidatus Nealsoniibacteriota bacterium
CCTGCGTGCCTGCCTCTCGTACGCGCTTGATGTCGGCCGAGCTGATGCCAAGGTTCCTGGCAATGCGCGAGTCCTTGGCTCGAATATCTCCAGTGAACAGAGCTCGGATTTCTTCCGCTAGCTGGTTCTGTGCTTGGCCCGTCACAGCCGCGATCTCGCTGTTTAGGTGGTTGGCGGCGCGGCTGGTGTCCAGCGACATCTCGAAGGTGACGCTCCAGCGGCCCTGTTCGTCGGGCGTCAGGTGCCAGTGGGGGATCACGGCGACCGACTGGTGGATCAACTCGAAACCGCCCTCCGACTGGCTGACCGTCTCGATGGGGAACGTCCAGTAACCGCCGACAAGCGAACTGCTAAGCGAGACGTCGAGGCCCAGGTATTCGTCGGTGAGGCTCAGGCCCTGCACACCGGCAAGGTCGAGGCGGGTGCCGAGTTGACCGAGGCGGTTGCCGTTGGCGTCGTGGAAATAGCGATCGTCCAGACCGCCCGGCATGCCGGCGAAATTGAACTCCACGCCGAAGTGCAGCGGAACGTCCCGCGGCAGGTCTTCCAGCATGTAGTCGATCCGCAAGACCGACTGGCCGGCCTGAAGCGTGACGCCCTTGGTAAGCTTTACCGGCCGGCCGGCGACGTGCCCCTGACGGAACATCTGGATCTGGATGCGGCCCGGGTTGCGGCGAATTCGCGTTTCGTACTCGCCGTCGACGAAATCACCCAGCACGGGTGCCTCGCCCGCGACCACGGTCTCGAGCGTTGCGTCGGGGCCGAAGAACAGGTCGACCATGCTCTTGCGGCGATAGTCGTCGTACTGGAGTTTCCGGTCGAGCCCCTCCTGCTTACAGATCAACTGCTCGTGGATACTGGCACACTCGCCTTCGGGCCGTGAGGCGCCGGCAAGGATCTTTTGGTGATAGGCCTCGGGTTTTCGGGTGAACGTGGCCAGCAGGTTGTGGCAGATCGATCGGACGTCGAGTTCCACGAGGTGTCCGCCGCGCACCGGATCGATCAGGGCCAGCAGTTTGTCGTTGGCCAGCCGGACTTCGTTGTGCGTGTCGAAATCGAAGTCGTCGGCCACGGCATCGACCCACGGCTGCGTGTGGCCGACGGCCTCGTCCAGCAGGTTGTCGGCAGCGATCAGGTGGTGATAGATGGCGTTGCGCAGGTGTGGCAGATAAACGCCGCCAAACGCCCCGTGCCAATAACCGCAATTGCACTGGCCCCGGTAGAGCTCGGTACGTGCCCGATCGATCAGATCGCCGTCGGTGCCGTCCGTTTCGCGTCCGGCGGCTTCGTCCACGCGGCGGCTGACCATCATCATCCGGGTGTACATCTCGTCGGCTTCGGCGTATTTGGTCTTGAAGTTCCGCCAGAACCCGCCGCGCACCATCGGCCTCAAGGCGTGCCAGTTCGGATTCTCCTGCATCTCGTGGGCGATCCGTTCGTACTCGACGAGTCTTTCGGTGGGCAAGGCCCATTCGGTCATCTCGCGGTAGCTGCAATCGCCCAGGTAGACCTTGCCGACCGGCGGGCGGTTGTCGATCACCTCGCCCGGCGTGGTCACTTGGATCCAATCCTGGTTCTGAACCAGCGCGTCGAAGAACCGCCGCAGCCAGCCGTCTTCGTAGACGTGCTTATTGGTTCCCGGCCAGGTGCCGAATTTCTCGCCGTCGTCGCCGAAGAGGAACGTTGCGCCCGGATGCTGCTCGGCGCCGGCAGCCAGCAGCGCGATCGTCTCGTCCGGGGAGCCGAACGGGATCACGTATCGCAGGCGTTCGTTGCCGGGGAAGATCGACAACAGCCGGCCTTCGTCTTCGGTTATCAGGTGCCCGAGCAATTGCTCGTCGGTCAGTCCGGCACACTTGAAGTGGAAGTCGTCGAGGATGGTGTATTCGATACCTGCATCGACGATGTCGCGGACGAAGGCCTGTTCCCAAACGCGTTCGGGCATCCATAAGCCGCGGACGGTCACGGCCAGCCGGTCTTCCAGCCATCGGGTGTAGCGACGGATTTGGCCGATGCGGTCGCGCGACGGGATCATCGCCAGGATCGGCTCGAAGAAGGCCCCGCCGAGGATCTCGATACGGCCTTCGCCTGCCAGGTCGGCCAGATGGTCGATGTAGTCGGGGTGGTTCGCATCGAGCCACTCCATCAACGAACCGCTGGTGTGCAGGCCGATCTTCAGCGAGGGGTATTCCGACAGCACGTCGAGAAACGGGCGGTAACTGTCGTTGTAGGCTCGCTCGAAGACAAAGTCGAAGTTGCCAACCGGTTGATGGTTATGCAGGGTCAGGACGAGTCGGACGGGGTTCGGCATGGTGGCTTCATGTAGTCTTAGGGAGGATTAGAAGTTGGCCGTCTCCCGGGCGGGCACGGGAGGCAAAGCGGTGTCAACTACTTAATCGGCAACTACACCCTAACTTATCCAGTTTACCCGGATGGATTATCTTCCGGCTCGCGGATCTCGACTTCTCGAAGAAAAGCGGCTGCTTCTTCAGGTGGGACCGGGTTGATGTAAAAACCGGTACCCCACTCAAATCCGGCCGTCTTCGTCAAACTTGGCATAATCTCTATATGCCAGTGATAATGCCCCAACTCCTGGGTGTCAAAGGGGGCCGTGTGAATGATGTAATTGTATGCTGGCTGGTCAAGGGCTGCTTCGATCTTGCCGATCACCTGGCGAATCACGCCGGACAGTTCGTCGACTTCGTTCTTCTGGATATTCTCGAAGTGGCTAGCGTGGGTTTTCGGCAGGATCCAGGTCTCGAACGGGAACCGGCTCGCGAACGGCGCGAACGCCAGGAAGGCCGGCGTATCGAGCACGATCCGCTTCTCGCTAGCCAGTTCCTGCTGGATCATGTCGCAGTAGACACAACGCCCCCGATAGTTGAAAAACTCCAGCGATCCGGTCATCTCTTCCCGGACGTTGATCGGCACGATCGGCGTCACGATCAGTTGGCTGTGCGTGTGTTCGAGCGAGGCGCCGGCCGCCGCGCCGACGTTCTTGAAGATCATGCCGTAGACCAGACGCGGGTCCTTTTTCAGGTCGACCAGCCGGTCGCGATAGACCCAGAACACCTCGCGGAGCTGTTCTTCCGAGAGTTCGGACGTGCTGAGCACGTGCTCGGGAGACTCGATGATCACCTCGTGGGCCCCGACGCCCTGCATCATGTCGTAGATCCCGTCGCCCCGTTTGTTCAATTCGCCCTCGATCTCCAGGGCGGGAAACTTGTTCGGGATCACCCGCACCCGCCAGCCTTCGCCGTTAGGCTGCGACTGCGGATCGCGATAGGCGAGGATCTCGCCGGACGTCTTGCTCTCGTTGCCTTCGCAGAACGGGCAGAACTGCGGCCGTTGCCGCCGTTGCGACGTATCGAAGTCATGCGGCCGACGCGCGCGGCTCTTCGCCACGATCACCCAACGGCCAACAATCGGATCTTTGCGTAAGTCAGGCATGGGAGGGGAAAGTGGGCAGTGAGTAGTGGGCAGTGGGTCGTGGGGAATGACGAAGCACGAATGACGAAGAAGTGACTGGCCGCCTATATTTCGTCATTCGTCATTCGTGCTTCGTCATTTCCCCCTGGTCATTCGTGCTTCGTCATTCTCTCCTACGCTTGCCACATAATCAACTCGTACTCCTCCGACGGCACGGTGGCTTCGATCGCGCCTTCGTGGGGGATTCGCTCGACGGGCTGGCCGTCTTGAAGTAGTTCGACGCAGAAGTGGATCGACTCCTCGGCCGCTAATGCCAGGCTGCGGAAGGGGACCGACAGCTCGAACAACAGGTCGGCCGCCACCTCGACGTCCGGCTTGGCAACCGGTAGATCGTTGTGGCAAAGCTGTGCGACCGGGTGCCTGGACGCCGGCTCGGTAACCGACAGCTCGAACCCCTGCGGTTGCAGGAACACGATTCGCAACGCGTCGATCTCGCCGAGCTTCTCGCGCACCGGCCCGTCCCGAGCGTCCAATCGCACGAGCAGGTGCTGCCGATCGAAGCCGAAGTAGAGATCCGAAACCAACCGTTCGGAGGCCATCGCCATGGTGCCGCGGGCGCCCTGGTTGACGTATCGCCCGGCGTTGATCCACTCGAAATAGGTCTGGCGGCCGTCCACCTTGACGTTCAGCAGGCCCGTCGGCTCGGAGTGCAGCCGCGGATGACGATGACCGAGGCTGATCGGTTTGGCTAGTTCCGGCGGCGGCTGATCGCCGAGGATCTGGTAGACGTTTTGCAGGTGCTTGCGGAACAGCCGATCGAACAGCCCGTCCTGCTCG
>JABMRB010001209.1 GCA_013202865.1 Candidatus Nealsoniibacteriota bacterium
GGCCTATTCTTCTCCACATCCATTCTCATTCTTTTTGTCCTCCCTCTCCTCAGAAAACCTGAACTCCAATCCCTCAAACTGCCCTCAATTCACCCACAGATTCTCCGGAAGAGCCCAAAGAAGAGGAGTGGTTCGATCCCCGTTTTCCGCCCGATATCCGCACGATTGTGGTGGCCAAGGAAGTTGCGGGAACCCTGGGGACGATGGCGCGACGAGACGACGCGGCCTTGCAGGCACTGATCGACGCCTCGAGAAGCTCTGATACGACGGTCCGTCGCCACGCGGTGATCGCCTTGGGCATAGCGGAACACCGCGGCGGGGTCGATGCGCTGATTGCGGCGCTCGGCGACAAGAACGTTGAGGTTCGAGTGCAAGCCGCCGAGAGCCTGTCTCACGCCGTCGACGTCAAAGCCGCTGGGCCCTTGGGTAAATTGCTCGACGATCCGGAAGTCAAGGTCCGCCTGGCGGCGCTGCGGGCGCTGCGGCTGTTGCCCACCCGCGAATCGTTCGATGCGGTCCGCCATGCGCTCGACGACGATCGTGTCGAGGTGCGAGTGGCTGCCGTGGAGGCGCTGCCTCACACGCCGAGCCTGAGAGAGGAGTCGATGGCGGTCCGCATCCGTCTGCTGGGCGACAAGGAAGAGCGGGTCCGCGCGGCCGCCGCCGACGCACTCAGCGGCGCCGATTGGGCACTCGATCCGTTGCTCGAGGCCGCCAAGGACGAGAAGCTGGCCTATCGGGGAGAGGCTGCACACGTGGCGGCACGACTACGCGATTACGCGAAGGCTGCGGGACAGATGGCCGAGCTGCAGCGCGTGATTCTCGACGTGTTTCGCGACCGCCGTCCGGAGGTGCGTGCCCGGGCGGCCGAGGCGGCGGCGTTGGTCGGCGCCCCGGAAGCCGTCGAACCGTTGATCGCCGCGCTGGACGACGACCACGCCGAGCTACGCCGGGCCGCGGCTGCAAGCCTGGGCGCGTTGGGAAACCGTCGGGCCGTCGAACCGCTGATCCCCTTGCTGGCGGACGCCGATGCGAACGTCCGCCTGGCGGCCGTCGAGTCGCTCGGGCGGCTCAGATGGCTCGGCCGGCAGCCGGCCGTCGCCAAGATCATCCCGCTGGCCGAAGACGACGATCCGGCGATGCGCATCAAGGCCGTCGAAGCGCTCGGCCGGCTCGCCGACCACCGCGCGACCGACGTGCTCGTGAAGAACCTCACGCACGCCGACGCTCCGGTTCGCCTGGCCGCGGCCAAGGCACTCGCACAGGTCAAGGACGCTCGGGCAGTAGGGCCATTGATAGAATACCTCAAACGAGACGAGCCGCAGCGGCGTGTGCGGCAATCCGCCATCCTGGCCCTGGGCGCCATCGGCGACAACCGGGCGACCGAGCCGTTGATCGCGATCCTCACCGATGAGAATGCTTGGTACGGTTACCGCGAGGCGGCGATCAAGGCACTGGGGCGATCGCACGACCCCCGGGCGGTCGCCACGCTGGTTTCGGCGGCAACCGATCCCGACTTTGTGCGATACGTGCCGGACCGGTCTATGGACAGCAATCCGTTCGACTTTTGCAGACTCGCGGCCGTCGAGGTCGTGCAGTTCGGCGACGCGGCGGTCAAGCCGTTGCGGGAAGCGGTGCGCAAGTTGTCGAAAGAGGACAAAGAAGGGAACCCGAAGATTCGCGAGATACGGCTACGGATGGCGCGGGAGTTGTTAAAGCGGATTGAGAATCCGAAGTAGGGCTGTCGCGTTTCGCAAAGCAATAGCCGGCCCGCAACGCGGGGCGGGCACCCGTCTTGCGTATCTTCACGCCGAAGGTGTTTTACAACATAGCCCGGGGTAAGCGTAGCGGCGCAGCCGCGGAGCGCCACCCCGGGTCCGGTGAGGCACCCCAAACCCAACCCTGAAAGGGTTGCACCGCCCGCGAGCCCGTGTAGAACCCTTACAGGGTTCGCCTACATTCTTCGGCCTCTCTTCCCGGAGTGCGCTCCACGACCCCGGGCTATCTTGTCGGACCCCGTTGGGGTCATTTTTTACATCAATCATCACTTTCAGGTCCCTTCCTCATGCCACCGGCTCTGCCGGCCGGTGGCCGTGGCCGCCGGCCGACGCACCGCATTGCCCTCCCGCCACTCGTATGTTACAGTCATTGCCATCGGGAGGGGCGTTATCAGGCAGCGGCGAGCCTCCTTAACAACTTGGGGCTGTCGAGTGAATTGGTGGTTGCCTGGCAAGAACGAACCACGCGTGACAGTCGGATTCTCGTTTCGCCTTGGGCACGGAATGGTACTCAATGACTGACGGCCAGCGACGAGTTGCGGACTTGGTCCGCACTGCATTTCGAGGCGTTACCCTTGGCAATGGCATTGGCCTTCTTCAAGGGCAAGGACTCGACGACTACGCTGATTCGGAAACCCTAAGAGCCTATCGTTCCAAAGACGAAAAGGAGGATTGGTCACTTATCTCGGCTGTCGATCTGAATGGTTGCAGCAGCAGTTTGTCGTTCTTCGATGCTGAAGGGATGCGATTTCATCTACCCGCATATCTGATCGCACACCTTGAGGGCACTCTGAGTCAAGATATCGTTTTTCATCTTGTCTGCTTTGAGCATGACGCAGCGTCACGATTTGCAGCCCTGAACGAGGCGCAATGCAATGCTGTCCGCGAATTCCTCTTGCTTTGTGTGTCGGAACGGAACTGCGAGTTTGAACGCCCAATGATTGAAAAGGCACTTAACGAATACTGGACGGCACCTGACGGGACGGAACACGGGGGCAGATCCTGAATCTTCACTTCATCCCGCGTCATTGCCCCTGCCATCCACCGTGGCCTAACAACTCGGCTGGAATTGGCTCTTCGTATAGTATACGCTTGTCGCTGAACCGCTCCGGGCCAGTGCAAGCCGTACTGCGCGGGTGGCCGAGCGAGGTCCGTCCTTCTCGATATGGCGTCACGCAAAGGGTGGGCCTCGCTTGGTCAAACGGTGATTTCGGCGACCGGTCACCCGACGTAAACGTCGGGCCTAATACCGCCTGCGGCGGACAAGGGCCATGAA
>JABMRB010001210.1 GCA_013202865.1 Candidatus Nealsoniibacteriota bacterium
GCCCCCGGTGACGACGCTGCTCCCGGCGACGACGCTGCTCCCGGTGACGGTGCGGCTCCCGGTGACGGTGCTGCTCCCGGTGACGGTGCTGCTCCCGGCGACGGTGCTGCTCCCGGTGACAAGACGCCGACGGCCGCGGAGTTGGATGCAGCGTTTGCCGGTGGAACCAAGGCGAGCTTGACGCTCGCGACGAAGCTAAGCCACGACGCCTTGATGGCAGTGTTCGCCGAAGTGCTCGGCACGCCGGCCCCCAAAGTGGCGTTGTCGAACGAGGAATATTACCTCGGTGACGGGCGCGAGTACGGCTCCTGGGACGTGTGGACCAAGCTTTCTAGCAAGGAAGCATCGGAGGAGGTGTTCAAGAAGGTCGAGGCAAAGCTCACAAAGCTCAATCCGACCCCCTACTTCCCCTCATCGAACGTCATCGGCGGCAAGGTCGCCGGCGACACGCGCGTGAAGGCGATCGTGGCGTTGCTGGCCAGTCTGTTGTGCATCGTAGGCTACATCTGGATCCGGTTCCAGCGCGTGGTGTTCGGCCTGGCAGCGGTTGTGGCGTTGGTCCACGACGTGCTGATCACATTGGGTGTACTCGCGCTGACGGCTTTCATCGCCGATCCGCTCTGGTTCCTGTTGCTCGATCCGTTCAAGATCGGGCTGCCGGTGCTGGCGGCGTTCTTGACGATCATCGGTTACTCGCTCAACGACACGATCGTCGTCTTCGACCGAATTCGCGAGGTCCGCGGCAAGGCGCCGGAACTGACCAAAGAGATGGTCAACACGAGCATCAACCAGACGTTGGCCCGAACGTTGCTGACGTCGTTGACGACGCTGGTCGTCGTGTTCATCCTTTACGTTGCCGGCGGCCAGGGGATCCATGCGTTTGCGTTCTCGCTGGTGATCGGCGTGATCGTGGGAACGTACAGTTCGATTTTCGTGGCCTCGCCCGCACTGCTCTGGATGAGCCGTACGTCGGAGACGAAGTGATCTTCTAAAGCGGAAAGCGGAAGTTGGGGTGGCAGTTGCGCTGCCGCCCCGCCGTCAGGCTGGCGGTCGATGCTGGCATGGTAGTACAACTGCGACGCCAACTTCCGCTTTCCGCTTTCCGTCTGCGTCTAACCGCCATCTCTTACCTGCCCGTCAGACTCTCCCTGACCGGCACCGGCATCTTCGCCAGACTCGTCAAGAGTGTACCGGTTTGTGGCCGGCCGGTGCGAGTTTCAGGTGGTAGACTACAAGTAGTCGAAGATTACCCCGATATTGCATTGGGGGCGCGGCCGGGGTGGTCGCTAGTGGCACAACGATGCGGTGAGGACCATGGACCAGAGCGTGAAGATTGCGGCGGCCGGCTTCGTTTTGCTGTGCGGTATTGCGGCAGCGATGATGTTTCGCCACGACGGTGCCCAAACCGGCTCGCTGGCCGGTGCATCCGGCGACGAGTTGCCGTTGCGAAGGCAGACCGATCCGCCGCTCGATCGGCTGCTGCCGCCGGGCCCTTACTTGCCGCCGGTCGCATCGGTGGAGCGATCCCAGCCGGTGCCGAACCGGACCGTCACCATTCTGACACCGATGGACCCGGGCGCACCGCCGCCGACGTTGGGGGAGGACTATCCGGCCCCGGGCGTCACGGATACGTCTCGTTGGGGCACGGCCATTCGCCCGGCCTTTCCCAGTGCCGTAGGAAAGGACACGTCACAGCGGCTGCACCGGATCGTCGACGGCGACACGCTGCAATCGCTGGCGGTGCGTTACCTGGGTTCGGAGGATCGCGCCATGGAAATCTACGAGGCGAACCGGGAGATACTGTCCAGCCCTAAGGTCCTGCCGATCGGCACGGTATTAAAGATCCCGCCACAGGAGCCGGTAGCCCGGCCTTCGGTAGACGACGTTTTGCAGGCCGACCCGCAGTAGCACTACCTGCCGGCGTAGGGATCGCGGCGTTCGCTCCAGGGGAAGGCTCTCTTTTCGACACGGGCCTTGATGAACCCGGCGATCCATGCTTCCAGCGTTAGTCGTTTCGATACGAGGCCCTTGCCGAGCATTTTCGTGCCTTCTAAGCTCGTGTTGAATTCCTCGTAGTAGAGATCCTTCTCCTTCCTTCGATCGGGCGGCAGATCGGGGTGGAAGGATTTGAGCATCGTATTGAGCCGCTTGGCGTCGCCGACCGCTTTCGATTTGCCGCTACCCACCGCGATCAGCACCGAGACTTCCTTGCGCCAATCGAAGGTAACCGGCAGATTGAAATTCAACTCGTCCGGATTCTTGAAGACCAATTGCAGTTGGGGGTCCCAGGCCCTGGTGGTCAGATTGCGGCTGCCCATGGCCGTTTGCAGGGGGATCCCCGGCGTGGACCACTCGGGCGAAATGGCCACGACGGCTTTGATGTCCTGTCCGTTCTTCTTATTCCCCACGGGCGGCATATTCCAATCGATCCGGGCCCAGTTCAGTGCGACGGAGGCTCCCATTTCGGCCCCCACGACACAGAGCTTTTCAATGTTGAGTTCGCCGGCGTTGTTCTTGGCCATCAGGTAGGCTTTCAGGGTCGGCATGTCGACCTCCACCATTCGCGTGAACTCAGTCCGCGACATGGTGGCGGCCTTCAGCGGGATCTTCGACCCCTTCCGCTCGGTGCTTCCGCCGTGGCCTCGCAAATCCGGCACCAACACGGCATGGCCCAGCTTCTGAAGATAGGGGGCCAATTCGTTGTATTCGCTGCGGCTTCCCTTGTGCATGTGCAGCAGGACCACCGGCACCGACTCCTTGTTCTTGCCCGGATAGAACGTCACCGCCAGCCGCATCCCGTCGGCGGTGGGAAGCTCGACCTCCTCCACTTTGGAGTCGTCCGCTTTCTTATCGTCCTGGGCGACCGCTGCCGGCATGCCGACTGCCGTTGCCAGCACAGCCACGGCCAACCATGCCAGTGGTTGGGCACACTTATGGCAAGAAAACCGGTCGGCCGGATGGGGGATTCCGATGGCGAACATGATCGTTGACCTCAACGTGACGGGTTAGTGGGTAGGATACGCAGATCGAGCCTGCGTATCTATAGTAAATACGCGGCCGGGCCCCGTCAATGTTCACTGGCCAACGGCGTGAATTCTCGCGCCTCCCCCCGCACAACGGGGGGGCAATACCAGCCCGCGTGAGTTCCCCGTAGCTACGCCCGCGTTACTTCATCGCTTTGGCGTCGCTGGCGAAGTCCGCGTATTTATCGTGGGCGTAGAAATGGCGGCCGATCCGATCGGCCAGCACGCCGATGAACTCGCGGCGGAATTCGACTTCCCTTGTGGCCGACTTCTCGACTCCGGAATTCGGCGGATGGACGACTTGCGGCATCGGTTTGTCGAACGTGACCTTGCCGTCGGCCATGTCGTAGACGGTGAACTGTACGTCGGCCTTGCCTTGATAGAGGACCGTGCTCTGCTCGAGACTGAAACCCTCCAGCTCGACCACCACCACCATTTCGGCCCCAAGGTCCCGGCCCAGCTCGGTGTAATCGAAATCGCCGCCCATGCCCCCCCCCTCGTCGATCCACGCTTCGACCTTCTGCTGGTCGACCATCCGGATCTTGGGTACTCCCTCGGCCAGTTTGCGGTTGAGTTCTCTGGCCAGTTCCGCAGGGGCACCGAACTGCTCTCCCATCGACATCATCACCACCGACTGGCAGACGACGGCCACTTTCTTTTTCTTCAGCCCCTCGTACTCTGCCGGGATGTCGTTCCCCCGAAGTAAGTAGAGGGGCACGAAGAACAGGGAGCGGCATCCGCTACCCGCCGCCAAAAGCGTTGCCAATGCGGCGATCGCCAACAGGTATCCGTACCGCCGAGCAAAACGATCCATCGTGCTACCTCGTATTCAACGTGTTTT
Organism: Candidatus Nealsoniibacteriota bacterium; assembly: GCA_013202865.1. Taxonomy (GTDB): domain Bacteria; phylum Planctomycetota; class Planctomycetia; order Pirellulales; family Thermoguttaceae; genus JABMRB01. Next base: position 3,865 of record JABMRB010001210.1, read on the forward strand.
TTCAGGAGTCTGCGAGATAATGGACTAGTCATCCGGTTGCCAGCCGGATAGACCAATCGACCAAAACGATCAGGACGATCACCGCGGCAACCCAGGCCGCCACGATACTATTGGGCGCCCAACCGACCCAGCGCCCGCGTATTGCCGAGATCAACAACCAGGGTACGGCCGCGACGGCGACAACTGCCAGCAGTGTCCCGCCGACGTTCGCCCTCAGCGCACTCGGCACTTGTCCCCTCACCATGTGAGCCCACGAGGTCGTCATGCCGCAGGTGGGGCAGGGCATGCCGAACAGGACGCGAAACGTACACCGCGGCAGGCCCAACTGTTGGTGCGTACCCATCCTCTCAGGGGCAGGCTGCAACCAAACCGCCAGACCCAAGGAAAACAACAAGCCGGCGGCGACCGCGGCCGATGTCGCTCGGTCGCGGACCGAAAGGCTCATTTCCCGGGATCCATCTGTTGCAGCCACGATAATTCGGTGAAGAGGTCGCGAAGGATAGCGGGACGGGAGATTCGTCGCAAGGCCGATTCAGCGCAACGGCCGTTCGTAGTACCGGCTTTAGCCGGAATATGGGGTATCCCCTCTTTCTCGCTTCCACCCCGCTGATTCACTTGTCATTATGCGGCAAAACGGCCTTCTGTACCCCTGCACCCAGGCCGACGCCGGGGATAATGGTGGCGGCGGTTTGCTGGTGGAAATTGAAGATCGTGAAGCCGGCGGCGCCGAGACGCCGGGCGTGGTGGATTTGGCCGACGACCCGGTCCGGTGAGAGCGAAATGCGGGTGGCCGTCGCCCCGATGCCCGGGTAGACGGGAATCCGGCCGCCGACCAGTTTCATCTGGTTCTCGACGAGGTTGGAAAAACTCAAATCGCTAGCCGTGTAGTCCATCGGGCAGACGAAATCGAGGTAGCCGGCCTCGATCCACTTGGGCCAATCCTGGGCGACCGATTCGCGACAGGCCGGGTAGGACCCGAACACGGCCGCAGAAATCTTCAATTCCGGCCGCAGCCGCTTGCCCTCGCGATGCATGGCCGCCACCACGGTGGTGATCTGCCGGCATCGCCAGTCGTTATATTCGTTGCGGCGCGAGCCCCGGTGGCAATCGCCGGGCCAATTTGCCACCTTCCGCCCGCTGGCCGCCTCGAACCGCTCGCGGCATCCGTCGCAATAGCACGACTCGCGGCCCGGATAGCGGATGTAATCGAAGTGCAGCCCGGCGACCGGGTACTTCCTCGCCACCTCCAGCATACTCTCGACTTCGAGCCGTTGGTTCTCCGGATGCGAAGGACACAGCCAAGGATGCGGCTGGCCGTCGGCGGTCATCTGCAGCCGGCCTTCGCGGCGGATCTTCTCGACGAATTCGGCCGGGGCGCCGGAGAGATTGTAGTTGACCTTCCAGACGTGGACTTCCAGACCGTGCCGCTTGGCCGCGCGGACGCACTGCTCGATCTGGTCGCCGTATCGTCGGAACGTGGCGCTCCGCGGCAGCACGTCGCTGGCGTAGTGGGCCTGGCCTCCCCAGAGCATGTTGGGCAACACCATGTTGAACCCGGCGGC
>JABMRB010001211.1 GCA_013202865.1 Candidatus Nealsoniibacteriota bacterium
ACCTCTCCACCGAAGTCATAGAAATCCGCCGTATGCTCCTTGCCTTCAACAAGACGCTCCGAACAAGCTCGTAACTCATAGCTCACAGCTCATAGCTCCTAGCTCATAGCTCAAAGCTCAAAGCTCAAACAACTCGACGAGGAACGCTCGTGCGACGCAAATATCGCATCATCTTGATCCTGTTGTGCGGCTTCGTCCTGCTGGCGGCGATCGGGGCGTTTGTGGTGTATCGGGCGTCGCAGCACGTGCCCGAGGCGTATAGCGAGGCGCTCCAGGGCGATCCGATCGAACAACGCGAGGCCGGCGAGCAGTTAGAGCGGCAGGTCACAGCCCTGCAAACCGCCACGCAGCAGCCGGGCCAGTGGGAAGTTACCTTCACGGCCGATCAGATCAACGGCTGGTTGGCGGAGATCCTGCCCGAGAAGTTCTCCGAGACGCTGCCGGATTTCCTCAGCGACCCTCGGGTGGCGATTCATCCGGACGAGATGATGGCGTTCATTCGTTTTCGCAAAGGCGGCTTTTCCAGCGTGATCACGCTGACGATCGAGCCCTACGTTCCGGAGCCGAACGTGCTTGCCTTACGATTCCACGGCATCCAGGCGGGCGCGGTTCCGTGGCGGCTCCGCGAGATCGTCGACGGCACGACTGAGGCCGCCCGGCAGCACGACGTGGAAATTGAGTGGCGGATGGCCGACGGCGAAGACCCGGTCGCCCGAATCCGGATTGCCGGGCTAGACAAGTGCGAACTCGGCGTGGACGAGCAAGGCGAAGGCAGGCTCTATCTGTCCGGCACGGTGGCGGGGCGTTGAGATCGGGGCCTCTTCTCAGTCCCGGCGGAACGAGAATTGCCAGGATTGCGGGTCCTCGGACGAACGTTGCAGCACGGCCTGTCCGACGAGCTTCTCGCCAGCCAGCTTCACGGCCAACTCTGTTTCGCCTTGTCGCTGAATTTCGTAAGTCCCCCGGTCCCACTGGGCGACCGTACCCCGGCCGTCGGAAACCGGGCCTTCGTATTCCAGGTAGTGCAAACGATGATCGGGCAAGGCCTCGCACGCCATCTCCACCGCAACGTCCGGCGGCTGCGGCAAGGCCCACGTCCGCAGCACATCGCCCGTCTCCAGCAGGAGATCGTAGTGTAGTCCGCGAGGACTATCGTGCAGCAGAACGGTGAAGCGAGGCATACCTTTCAAAACACCTCCGTCGTCTCCTGCCCGCGAAGCGGTCGGTCCAGTCCGTCGCTGGCCAATTCGGTGCGGAAGGTCAGATTGCCCGACTCGCGGGCGAGGACGCGGATGCGATAGACGAGTTTCTCGCCCGGGCGAAGTCGGGCAACCGGGGCGAAAAAGAACGTCTGGCCGGGGACGTCGAACCCGATCTGCGGCTGTGTCGTCGTACCCAGCCGCGCAGGTATCATGCCCAGCGGAACGGTCGCCGTCAGGACGACCTGCGTGTCCGCCACGGAGCCTTCGTTGGTCACCTCAACCTCGTAGGTGAGTTGCCCGCCCTTGCGTACCGGATTGGTCAGACCGGTCACTTTCATTGCCAACCCACCCGTGGGCGTATCGGCCGCCGTGGTACGGATCTCCAGCATGGCCTCGCTTGGCAACGAAGTAGCTTCCGAAGACATGGCCGTGACTCGTGTGGTCGCCCGGAAGGCCGGTTGGATGCATTCGTACAGAATGGTGAGCTTCTTCGATTGGCCCGGTTGCAGGCTGTCGATGAAGCAGAAGAGGGTGCTGTTCTCGCCGTGCTCGAGGCCGCCGCTGGCCTTGAGCGGATTCAGACTGGCGGGATAGCTTTCGACGACCTTGATGTCCCTCAGCGTCCGATCGCCCGCGTTGGTAACGGTGGTGTGAATCTTCACCTGTTGGCCGACCGCAGCGGTCGTCGGTGCAGACTTCGTGACCGTAACCGCAGCCCGACCGAAAGGTGGCTGCCCGGTAGGTAGTTGGCCCGCAGGTGGTTGCCCGGCAGGTGGCCGCCCGGTAGGTGGCCGCCCGGCAGGTGGTTGGCCGGCGGGCCGTTCGATGAAGGGTTGCGGTGCGACAGCGTCTACGGCGGTCAACCGGGCCTCGGCGGTTGCCCGGATCCCGTCGGACCCGATCACCTCGGCCGTGTGGCGTAACACGCCGGCCCGGACTACGCGGAACGTGACGCTGATGGGCTGCGACTGGCCCGGTGCCAGATCGCCGACTTCGGCTTCGATCGGATTGTCGGGGATTTCGTGCTGTAGCCCCGGATCATAGGTGTCTTTGAGCAGCAGTTTCTTCATTAGAATCTGACTGCGATTGGTCACAAGGATCTCGAAGGTCACATCGTCGCCGACGACCGCGCGGGTCGGTCCGCTGATTCTTACGTCGACGGTCGGGGCAGTGACCGTCGTCGCAGCGCAGTCGCTGGCCTTGAGCGTGCCGGCCGCGACCGTGCTGCCGGTGGCGGTTGCCTCGGCGCAATTGTTGACGGCCCCTTGTTTCGTGGCACGACAGTTCACGCGAATCAACCGGCTTTCGGCCGCCCCGAGGTGCGGGAACTGCCACTGGAGCTTACGACCGGTCGGCTCTGCTGCCGGTTCGCTGTCGATGTACTCGAGCCCCAACGGCAAGTCGTCGGTGACCACGACCTGCTCGGCCTGCACATCGCCCGGGTTGGAAACTTCGATCCGGTAGCTCAGCGTGCCCCCCAGGCCGACGGTGGCCGGGCCCGTCTTGCTCAGCGCCAACTCGGGCGACGTCCAGGTCTTCAGTGTGCTGCCGCTGCCCACTTCCAGCCGCGTACCGCCCGGCCCCCCCAGCGCCGCCGGGCGAATGATCGCCACGGCAATCCGGTTGGTACCCGGTTGGGCGGCCTTCTGGGAAATCTGCACGCTCGCCTGCCCGGCCCCGTCGGTGGGGACCTCGATCGATTGGGCTCCGTCCGGTGCGAAACCGGCCGGCGGACCGTCCACAATCTCGTAGCGAACCAGCCAGCCCGCGCATGGATTCCGGTCGCTCTGGCGGACCACACACGTGGTGAAGACGTGTGTGGTGCCGGCCGGGTTGATTGCCGGCGGCGGGATACACCACTGGGCGTCGACCCAGTGGACCGTTGCCGAGCGAGTTCGGGACTCCCACGAATAGACGTCGGGGGCGAAGACGGTTACCTTGCTGGTCCCTTCGACCGGCGAGGTGAGTGTGATCCAACCCTGTCCCGGCACCACGCGAACGTCGTCGGCCACCGTCGCCGTACCACGAGTCAGCCGCAAGTGGTGTCGCGACGTGCTGCCGATGACGAACGAGTTGTCGACCTTTCTCGGCCGGTTGAAATCCCCGAGCAACAGATCGACCAGGCCATTGCGACCGACGTCCACGAAATGGCCATCGCCTGCGAGCGACCATTCCAGTCGCCGGTGCGTGCTCAGATAGTTGTCCGGTCCGCCGACCCCGGCTACCAGGACCATCTCCTCCCCGACCGACATTACCTTGTAACATGGCGTGAGCATCAGCGCGACATCGTCGCGGGCCAGTTGGGGCCCCGGTAGCTGTCGCTGCGGCGGCAAGGTACCGGTAGCGACGCCGGAAGAAGTTTGTCGCCCGCTACCGTCGTCCTGCGGCCTCTGAAAACAAGCGCAGCCGACAACCGCCGCTACACATAGCAGTAGCGGGAGTGTAGATAGCCGGCCTCTCATCCATGAACGCCTCATGGCCCAGTCCTCGGCCTGGAAGCCTTCTTCAATTGCCTCTCGTACAATGCTCCACTATGACAAGCCTACCACGAAATCGGCGATCACGTTGACTTTTTCCAACGTTGATCGTTGAAAATTGTCCACGTGGCCTCACGATCGGTACCGTCGCTACAATCGCTCGTCAGGTGGTATTCTCGTTCCCAGGCTCTGCCTGGCAACGCAATACTGCGAGGCTCTGCCTCGTCGAAGTGCAACCGGCGTTGCTATGAACGGGTCGCGTTGCCTCAAGGTCCTGGGAGGCGGAGCCTCCAAGACATTGCGTTCCCAGGCGGAGCCTGGGAACGAGGGGGTGGTTGGTGACGGAGTCGCCCTACCCCTTTCCCAAGATGCCCGTGGCGTACCAGATGCGGTTCGAGCCGCGCTTCATGTCGTATCCGTAGTAGGCGTGACTCGCCCGAACGGCGCTCCAATGGCCCGACGAGAGCCGCCAGCAACGCACGCACTCGATGGCCGCTTCGACGAGATTTTCGCCCGGCCAACTCTCGGCGCATACCTCGACGGCCATCGTCCGCGGCGGCAGCTTGGCGTTGATCTGGTGGAAGCGGGTCTCCCATTGGTGATGCCCCTGCAAGCGAATGCGGGCCTGGTGCCCAGAATGGCTGTCGGCTTCGGCCGCCAGCATGCCGCTGAGTTGGCCGGCGGTGCTCTGAGGTCGATCGGGATGAATCCGAACGGCGTAGATCAGCGTCCGCTGTGTGATCGTACCCGGCGGCAAGTCGAGAATCACCGCGATCCGCTCGGGCGTGTACGAAAGCTTCCGGGTAATCGGGAATGTGCTGACTACGTCGCCGTACGTCGCCGAGTTGCGATCGAGAAAATCGACGACGGCGATACCCGGGCGGCCCAGCATTTCGCGAAACGAACTGTGCTTCAGCAGCGTGGTCTGTTGGTCGCCGATGGTGAAGCCCGCGTCCAACGGGAGTTCGACGCAGACGTAGTTCTGCAGCCTCCTGCAAACCGACGGATGCTCGAGCGTTTCCTTCTTCAGGCCCTTGCAGGTCGAATCCTCGTGGCGGTCGCAGAAGTGGATCAACATCATTCGGCCTTGCCCCCGGGCCGTGTGGTAGGCCACGCCGTAGTCGGTGTGCCAGGTGACTTCGGGCGTTGGGTGGTTCTCGCCGGGCGGTTCGGCCGCGGCGATCCCGCACAACGAAATACACAGACTTGCCAGCAAAGATGACGAGAAGGGAAGCGTTCGGAGCATCGGTACTCTCCCGGATGGAGGAAGTCGGGTCAGGGGTGTTTGACAATCAGGTGAGCGTAGGGGTGCCGTCCGTGCAGCGCTGGGTGGGGTCATTCCGAGAACAGCCATCCAGATGGGGGGTGTGATATCGAGGAGGTGGGTCGGAATGAAGCCAGGACCCGACATCTTGGCCGGTTCCTGTTGTGGACCGGGTTTCTAGCTGGTAAAATAGTGAAGCTCAAGGAAGTTTTCCGATTGGTGCGTCTTGGACGACGACCGAGGTGACGCGGGCTTCCCATAACACCTATTTAACCACGCCAGCCAGTTCGCGCCTACCACCTAATATTGCTAACCTGCACCCTCCCGAGGAAGGAGCCTTCTAGTGAGATCTACTGTGGAGTGTTTGCTTTGGATTGTCCTTGCTGTCGTAACTACTGCGGCATCAGAGGCTTACGTCCATGCTGAACCGCTCGCTACGGATACTACTGCCGGGGAAATCCCCGCGCTGGCTGAGCTGCCTGCGCTGTGCCAGGCTGCCAAGGAGGGATTTCGGCCCTTGACCGCTGCCGATCTGGCGGACGTGAAGAAGGATCTGGTCGAAGCCGTTACCCAACTCGATCGGCGGCTGGACAAGGCGGGCAAGAACGGCGAGGCCTGGAGGAAGTATCTTCATTGGGACCGGATGCAGGATCAGCTTCGCGCCCGTGGCGAACCCGATCTCGACGTGCTGGACGAGGTCTACAAGAAATACACGTCCGATCACGACGGCTTGGAGTTGGTCTGGTTTCTCGACGTGCGACGCGGACTGCAACGCTACCGCAATACGGCCCGAAAGATCGACGACCCCAAATTGCAGGCCGCCTGCGATCAACTTCTCGACCAACTCGCCGAACGTTTGCAGGCCTACGCTGCCGAACCGGCCGAGGAGGGCGCGATCTGGATCGGACGGGCCGCCGGGCTGCTCGAAGACGTACGACAGGCCCCCGAGCTGATCGCGGCCATCCGTCACCATTTCGTTCACCCGAACCTGATGGCACAGATCTCCGAGAGGCTGATCTCCACGGGGATCGGCATGTCGGTCGATGAGCCGACGCCTGTGCGCGACGTGATCCTCAAAACCAAGGTCTACGGCAAGGGACGCACCACGGGCACCTTGAGCGTGGAACTGGCTGAGCACACGCAGTTTGCCGTGATCGACACGGTGATGCGGGCTACGACCGAAACTGAGAACGTGGGCTACCGCGGCCCGGCAACCATCTTCACCGAAGGAACCACCCGGATGGCGGCCCGCAAGCGGTTGTGGATTACCGACAAAGGGCTCTCCTCGTACCCGGCCGTTTCCAACGCGGTTACCAACACCCGATTCACGGGCGTGCGGACTAAGCGGGACAGCAAGTTGATGGAGAAGATCGTATGGAAGAAGGCCTACCAGCAGAAGGCCGAAGCGGAGCGGGTTGCTTCGCTGCACGCCCGGCAGCGTCTCAACGGGCGGGTTAACGAAGAGGCGGCCGAGATGCTCGGTATCGCCAATAAGACGTTTGTCGAAAAGTTTCGCCGGCCGCTGATCGAGCGGAAGCTGTTTCCCGCACGGTTGGAGTTCAGCACCACCGACGACACGCTACGGGTGTTGGTGTTGCAGGCCGGCGCCGGACAACTGGCCGCCTTCAAGTCGCCGCCGGAACCGGCCCAAGAGGCCGACGCGGCCGTGCAGGTTCACCAGTCGATGATCAACAACATAGCCGCCAGCGCACTGGCGGGCGTGACGCTCACCGACGAGGATTTCCAGGAGGCCGTGATCTCGCTCTTGGGTGAATTGCCCGAGCGGTTGCAGGCCGAGGATCAGGAGGCTTGGGCGATCACGTTCGATTCCTTGCGGCCGATCTCGGTGAAGTTTGCCGACGACGGGTTCGAGGTGACGATCCGCGGTCGGAAGTTCTACAAGAGCGAGGAAAGTTACCCGGGCATGGACGTGACGGCCGCCTACAAGATCGAGAAGACCGACGCCGGCTACAAGGCGGTCCGCGACGGCGAGTTGAAGATCTTCCCACCTCGATTCGCTGCCGGCAAGGGGACCGGGCTCTCCGCCCGCGAGGTCGTCATCCGCCAACTGCTCGAGCGGCGCTTCAGCAGAATCTTTCGGGAAGAGTTGGTGGGCGAAGGCCTCACGTTGCCGGGCAAGTGGGCGAAGGCCGGCAAGATGATGCCCATCCAACTGCAATGCAAGGACGGCTGGCTGGCCGTCGCCTGGCGGGGCGTGCCGCAGGAGAAGGACCCGGAGCCAGAGGACGTTGCCGCGACGGACCGGTAGCCGCAGCAGGAAGGGGCAAACGCTCACGAGCGTTTGATTGTGACGGTTTCGCGATGATCCCGTCAGGGCGAGCCCTGACCTACGAACGCTGAAGGACGATGTAGTGGTTGCGGTTGTTGGCGCGGACTAGCAACAGGATGCCGTCCTTGAGCGATTGCTTCTTCATGGCGGCCTCGAACTGGGCGACCGTGCCAACGTCTTTCTTGGCGACCTGCCGGATCAGCATTCCCTCGCCGATACCCGCGCGGGCGGCGATCCCGTCGGAGTCTACCTCGGTGACCACGACGCCCGAAAGTCCCTGGTAGCCAAGTTCTCGGGCGATCTCGTCGGTCAACGCGCCAACCTCCAGTCCCAACTCGTCGACGTGACGGGTGGGCGCGGAACGTCGCGGGTTGGGAGCAGCCGGCGACACCGACGCGGTGCCGAAGTTCTCCGGCAACGGCTTGACCACGACAGTGAGTTCCGTCGCGCGTCCGTCGCGAATGATCTCGACCTTCTGCTTCGAGCCGAACGCCGACCGCTCGACGACGGCCTGCAACTGGCGAGGGTTGTTGACCGGTTGGCCGGCAAAGGTGAGGATCACGTCGCCGAACTTGAACCCGGCGGCGGCGGCCGGTGTGTCCGGATAGATCTCGGCCACCAGTACGCCCCGGCCCGGTGGCACACCCAGCTTGTCGGCCACGCGGACATCGATCTGGCCGATCTGCACGCCCAGGTAGGCCCGGCGAACGTTGCCCGTTTCGATCAGTTGTCTTGTTACCCAACTGGCTACGTTGGAGGGGACGGCGAACCCGACGCCCTGATACCCACCCGTGCTCGATTTGATCGCCGTGTTGATGCCGATCACCTCGCCGTCCAGATTCACCAACGGCCCGCCGGAATTGCCCGGATTGATTGCCGCATCGGTTTGCAGGAAGTTGGTTCGGGCGCCGAAACTCGAGTCCGAGCGGGGACGGAGTGCTCGTCCCTTGCCGCTGATGATCCCAGCCGAGACACTCGTCTGGAGTTCGAACGGATTGCCGATCGCCAATACCCAGTCGCCGATCTCCATGCGGTCGGAGTTACCCAATCGCGCGGCCGGCAGGGGAGCATCGGCCTTGATTCGCACGACGGCCAGGTCGGTTTGCTCGTCGGTGTGGATGTCGGTCGCGGTAAACTGTCGCCCGTCGGCAAGCTCGACCCGCACCTCGTCCGCGTTGCTGACGACGTGGTTGTTGGTCAAGATGATCCCCTTGGCGTCGATAATCACGCCGGAACCAACGCCCTGCTGGGGTGGAGTGAACTGGCGAAAGCCTGAGCCCGGCATGCGGTCCTCGTTGAAGAACTCCTCAAGCGGCGTGCCCTCGAGCGGGTTCTCACCACGCAATCCGTGCGGATTCTCCACGCGTACCGGTTTGGTGGTCGTCCAGATTTTCACGACCGTGGGCATGACCTTGTTGGCGGCCGAGCGAAACGCCCGAGACATCCCCCGGGCCTGGGCGATGGCCTGAGCGTCCTGCGGCGAAGTGCGGTCTTGCCCGACGGCCCCCTGCCACAGTATCCCCGCGGCAGCAAGAATCGAGATTAGACTGCCGAGAATGAACCAGTGACGGGGTGAATTGACCATTTTGCTCATCTTATATGTTTCTCCTTTGAAATAGACGGTAGTCCGGGCCGACAGGGTAGCCACGGTCGCCAGACCGTGGGATTCCCGCACTCTGGCGAGTGCAGCTACAAGGTAGTTGCCGCTGGGTGAGATTGTCTTTCGTTGTCGCCTGCCGGGCAAGGCCGGTTTATGCCCCCCTCCGATGGTGGCGACCGTGCCAATCCGAACGCGGATTGACAGACCCCCACCCGGCGGCTATGGTTAGAAGAGTGACCTGGGGCCGGGGCACTATGCATTTCCCTCCTAAAGACTTTCCATGACGCAGAACGCCCAGGCTGATGCCAATCTCCGAATGCCTTCGCTGCTGGAGGGATGCGAGCAACGAATCGGCTACACTTTCGCCGACAAGCGGCTGTTGCGGGCCGCGCTGACGCATGCCTCCGGAGCTGAGCACCGCCTGGCCTCCAACGAACGGCTCGAATTTCTCGGCGACGCCATTCTCGGGGCGGTGGTCTGCGAGTGGCTCTACCA
>JABMRB010001212.1 GCA_013202865.1 Candidatus Nealsoniibacteriota bacterium
GCGGGAACTCGGGCTCGGCCAGATCGAACCCCTTGCGCGACCAGTAGTTGGTAAACGCGAGGTAGAGCCGCTCGAACAACGCCCCGCACCATTGGGCGTAGGCCTTCGACGTGTCGTAGCAGATCAGGTAATGGGCCGTCTGATGCACGGCGAACCCGGAGGGCAACTCGCTGAGCACGTGCCGGGCCATCTGCTCGGGACCGAACGGCTCGAACGGCTTGTCGTCGCTGGTGTGCTCGACGAGTTCTTCCGGCGGCACAGCCCAAAGCACACCGTCGGTGGCCAGCACCAGCAGCCCTCCGTCCTTAGCGGTTACCTGCAGGCGACCCTCGATGCGGATCGTTTGGCCGTCCCGCTTGAGCTCAACGTGGTCCATCGCAGCGGCCGGGCTATAGAGGCCAATCGCGATCCAGGTGAGCAGCAGAAAGTGTCGGATCATGTTCTGTTCCTGAAACGGCTCGAGAAAAACTGCTCGGGAATTCAACGCGGGATATTATAACGGAAAGGCCCGTCGACTGCGTCGGCGGGATCCCCCGAACGCAGTTCGGGGGCTTTTCGTTCGTACTTCGGGGTTTCCGAGTACCAAGTCTATTATACTCCACCGTCCGCCCCGGGCCGAGCCCAACGTTGCACCAGCCACGTAGCGGCGGCGGTCGTTGCGGCAAAGAGCAGGATCAGGGACAGGCAGATCCCGGCCAGGCGGTCGTCGCGGGCCGAGTGCAGCATGTCGAAGATCTTCTCCGAGAGCATCGTTACGCCCGGCACGGACACCAAGACACTGCCGCCGAGTTCCCCCAAGCCGACCGCCAGTGCCACGAGCCACGCCAAACCCATGGCCGGCAGCCGGCACGGCAGCGCGACCCGCCAGAGCCGGGCAATCGGGCCCGCGCCGTCGGCGGCCGCGGCGTCGAGCAGCTCTTGGGGCACGGTTCGCAATGCGTGCCAGACGATCAACGTCGCCAGCGGCAAGGCCGCCACGAATAGGACCATCCCGGGAGCAAGGATCGAATTTGTGTAGAGCCAATTCAGCACCCGATTCGACGGATGGTTTAACAAGCGAATCACGACCAACCCCACGACGGGCCCCGGCACGGCCAGGCAAACGGCCGTGACGATCAAGGCAGGCAACGCGCGCCATCCACCCCGTCGCGCTACCCAGCCCAACGCGACAGCCACGACCAGCGCGGCGGTGGCGGCCACCGAAGCGATCAACAACGACCAGCCGAACTCGTCGCGGAAACGCCACGGACTGGCCGCGACCGTGGCGAACATCTTCCCCAGCGACCACGACCGCAACCAGACGTTGTCTTGCAGCGTCACGACGGCACCCGCCTTGTGGCACAGGCTGCCGATCGCAGTGCCGATCAACAGCAACAGGACGAGTGCGGCCGCCGCAGCCATCGGCCACCGCCATGCCTCTAGCCGGTAGGTCCACCGCCCGCCGAGCGTGACCGGGCGTTTACCCGGCGCCAGTTTCAAGCAAAGCCACGCAGCGACCGCCACCAGCACGGCGGTGAACACCATGCCCGGCATGGTGTCCCACGCCGCTTCGCCCAGGTCCCTGCGGAGTTGGGCCTGCGTGTAGATTTCCTCGGCGTAGGTCCGTACGGCAAGCAGATCGGTGACCGTCATTTCGCCGGCCGTGGTCGTGGCTACCCATAACGTCGCCACGCCGACCGCCGGCAGCGTGCCGGGCAACGTGACCCGAAAGAAGACCCGGCGTGCAGAGCCGTCGAGCAACGCCTGTTCTTCGAGTTCCGGTTCGATCATCCGCAGTCCCACGGCCACGATCAGCGCGACCCAGGGTACGGCCGCGGCCGCATGGATCCATGCGGCGCCAAAGCGTCCCTCCAGCACGAGCCACGCCGGCGCGTCCCATCCTTGCGTGAACCATCCGAGCGTTCCGAACCCCGCCTGCCACGCGGCCGCCTGGACGTAGAGCGGCACAAAAAGCATCATCGCCAGCAGGGCAACGCCCAATCGCCGCCCCGGCACGTCGCAACGCACCAGCAGCCACACCATGGCGGTACCCAACGGCACGCCGATCGCGCATGCGCCGCCGCTAACCAGCAACGTATTGAGCAGGAGTGTCCAGGTTCGATGGTCCACCGATCGTCAATTCACCGACGGGTCTTCCGGGATGTGTTTGATCTTCAGCACGGATTCCAAGAGCGACCGGCCGTGTTGCTCGGTCACTTCTTCCCAGAGGTCGGTCCCGTCGAAGAAGACGAACTCGGCCGAGGCGGACGTGACGGTCCAAGCGCCTTCTTCGATCTCGTGTTCGAGTTGTCCGGGGCCCCATCCGGCGTGCCCGGCGAAGATCTTCAGCGGATGCCGCTTCTGCACAACGAGCTGGTCGAGGTTTTCCTTCTTGGCCGTGAAGTAGACACCGGGGAGGATCTCGATTTCCGCAAACTTGCGGGCGGCGTGGACGGCCATCAGTGGTCCGGAGACCGGGCCACCGAGGTGAATCGGGGACTGGTTCTCGCAGGGTGCATCGCTCACCTCCCGCCACAGCTCCTTGACCGTCTTGCTGGTGGGGCGATTAACGACCAGACCCAGGGCGCCCTCGTCGCTGTGTTGCACCAACAAGACCACCGTCTTGACGAAGTTGTTGTCAAGCAGCAGCGAGGAGGCAACCAGAAATTGTCCTTCGTACGATTGCATCGGTTCATCTTCGCAGAAATCAGCAGACTTGTCCAGGATGGTTCGGATAGATCACCCGGGGCGCGGAAACGCGTTTGTAGCTGGATTCTCAAGAATTCAGCCCGCGAGCGGCAATCCAGCTACATTCTTGCGAGTCCAGCTACGACTTTACCCCGTTGCCCTGCGGTGTCTAAAGGCGTATGATTCCTCGAAAGCGTAGGGCAACCAATTGCGGGCGCGTCTCGCACAACCTCCGGAGTGCCGTATGACCGCTACCGTTAGGATGCTGGCCGGATTTCTGCTTGCCGCCGCCGCTTCGGCCGCTTCGGCCGCAACGGCGCAAGAGCAGCCGCCGGCCCCCGAGCAAGGAAAAACTGCCGTGGCACTGGTCTACTCGAAGGCGTACCAAATCAATCTCGGCGGGTTGGAGAGGATGCACCCGTTCGACATCCACAAGTACAGCAAGATCGCCCAGCAACTAGTCAAGGACGGCTTGGCGACCGAGAGTGATTTCCTCGTGCCTAAGGAACTCACGCGCGAAGAGATCCTCACGGTTCAGTCGGCCAGATTCCTCGACAGCCTGAAGGACTCCGCAACGGTCGCCCAATACCTGGAGGCGCCGATCGCAAAGAGACTGCCGGCGGTCGTGATCGACCGGGGTATGCTCCGGCCGTTTCGGTACGCTTCCGGTGGCACGGTGGCGGCGGCCCGCGCGGCGCTGAAGCATGGGGTCGCGATCAACCTCGGCGGCGGCTACCATCACGCCAAGCCGGACCGGGGGGAGGGCTTCTGCATCTATGCCGACATGCCGATCGCAATTCGCATTCTGCAACGCGAGCGGTTGATCCGCCGGGCGCTGGTGGTCGACCTGGACGTACATCAGGGCAACGGCACGATCGTCTGTTGCCATGGCGACGAGTCGGTATTCACGTTCTCGATGCACGAAGCCGGGATCTATCCGATACCCAAGGAGAAGGGCGACCGGGACATCGAGCTGGCGGCCGGGACCGGCGACGAAGCGTACCTGCGAACGCTACGCGACGCCTTGCCCGAGGTGATCCGCCAGAGCCGACCGGACATCGTGTTGCTGCAGGCTGGCTGCGACCCGCTGGCCGGCGATCCGCTAGCGAATCTTGCCATGACCAAAGAGGGGATCGTCGCCCGGGACGCCCTGGTGATCGACGCGTGCGTCGCTCGAAAGATTCCGGTGGTGATGCTGCTCGGCGGCGGCTACAGCCGGGAGGCATGGGAAGTGCAGCACGCCAGCATCCGCCGCACGCTCGAGAAGTACGCCGTTGTCCGTCGCCAGGAACAACCGGCGACCAAGCCGGGGTTGAAGAAGTTCCTGGGGAAGAAGCAGAAGTAGCTCGCCGTCTATTTAGCCCGCCGTGAATACACGGCGGGGAGGTGGAGTGGGGAGTATTTTGCTTGTGAAGATTCCC
>JABMRB010001213.1 GCA_013202865.1 Candidatus Nealsoniibacteriota bacterium
ACGCAAGACGTTTCCCGCCTGAAGGCGGTACTACGAACAGGCGTTTTCCGCCTGAAGGCGGTACTACGAACGCGACCCAAACGCCCGTGGATGCCGTATTTCCCCTGATAGCGTCCTGAAATCGTACGCGGATGGCCGTGGCGTGAAAGCCCGCCGATTGCATCGGCGGGATCCCCCGAATGCAATTCGGGGGCTTTTTCGGTCCTTTTCGGGGGCCCAAATCGCGAGCCACCTTCGTATTGCCCCTGGCATTGTGTGGCGGGGGGGCTAGAATTGGAACGTGGTCGGCCGCCGCGTGGCACACCGTAGTACCGGTGCATGCCCCCCTCGGGTGGGTGGCGGCTCCCAGGAGAAATCGACAGGTGACGAAAACCGAAGACAACGAGCAGGCCGACGTCGTGACGACGATCGACCTGAAAGATCCCGTCCTGGCTGCTTTCTTGGCTTGGCTGCTGCCCGGCTTGGGCCATCTCTACCAGAAGAGATTCGCCAAGGCCGCGTTGTTTTTCGTCTGTATTATGGGGACCTTTCTGTTCGGGCTGTACCTTGGCAGCAGCAACGAACCGGCCATCAGCAGCGGGCATAAGATCGGCTGGGGAAGGGTCGTCTACTGGTCATGGCGGAAGCCGTCGGAGAAGCGGTGGCACTACTTCTGCCAGGTCGGCATCGGGCTGCCCGCTATGCCGGCGATCCTCCAGTCGATGCGAATGAAGGACGGAAAAGAGGTGCGTTGGGGTGGCTTCATGGCCCCTCCACGGAGCCCATCCATGATCGGAGCAAACAGGAACCAGCCCACCGTCAGTGACCTGAACAACAGCCTGCACCGATACTTCGAGTTGGGGACCGTCTTCACGATGATTGCCGGGCTGCTGAACATCTTGGCAATCTATGACGCCTGGGGCGGGCCCGTGTTTGGTGAGGCCGCGACGAAAGAAGCAGACGACAAAGAAGATCCGGATCCAAGCGACCCGGACGAGAGCAAGACCAAGCCGGACGACGCATCGTAGCCGCCACGCGCCCATTGCAGGAAAAGACCGATGAACAACCTCTTGCTGGCCGTGACGGGAATCAACGACCTATGGTACAGCATGCCGTTGATCGTGGCGGTAAGTCTGGTCTACGCGGCCACGCGTCACGAGCAGATGGGGCCGATCCTTGGGCATGCCGGCCGGATCGCCATCTGGATACTCGGTTTCATGGCGATTATCTTTGTGGTGCTGAAACTGATCTCCTGGTGCGTGTGAGGCTGCTGCGATGAGAATCGTCGTTTTGGGAGCAGGCACGGTTGGCAGTTCGATTGCCAACCGACTCTGTCGCGAAGGACACAGCGTGACGGTCGTCGACAAAGACGCCACGCACGCTCGGCGCGTCTATGACGAGATGGACGTTCGCTCGGTCACCGGCTCGGCGGCCAATTCGAGCGTGCTGTTTCAGGCCGGTATGCTGGGAGCGGACCTTTGCCTGGCGGTAACCGGCAGTGACGAGGTCAACATGATCGCCGCCAGCATGGCCAAAGCGATGGGTGCCCGGCGGGCGATCGCCCGGGTGTACGCCTCGGTCTTCCGCGACCTGAGCACGTTCGACTATCAGCGTCACTTCCAGATCGACCGCATGCTCAGCCTGGAACACCTCTCGGCCATGGAACTGGCGCGAGAGATCCGTCATCCGGGCGCGGTCGCCGTCGAGAGTTTCGCTCGCGGCGAACTGGAGATGCAGGAATTGATCATTTCCGAGGGTACGGCCGCGGTAGAAGTGCCGCTACGGGATCTGAAACTGCCCTGCGGCGTGCGAATCGGTTCGATTTCGCGAGGTGGCGAGTTGAAGATCGCCCGGGCCGAGGACCGCGTGGCACCGGGCGACCGGATCACGCTGATCGGCACGCGCGAGGACATCGACGAGGTCCGTGGCAAGTTCCAGAAGTCGCCACGGCCGAAACAGGGCGTGGTGATTGCGGGCGGCGGCGAGACGGGCTATCATCTGGCCCGGGTGCTCGAAGGCCGCCGTTTCGCCGTGCTCCTGATGGAGGTAGATCGGCAACGGTGCGAGTTTCTTGCCGCCCACCTGAAGCAGACCACGGTAGTCAACGCCGACGCCCAGCGCCGCGCGAGCCTCGAAGAGGAACGGGTCGGCAGCGCCGACGTCTTCGTGGCCTGCACCGGTGAAGATGAAGACAATATCATGTCGTGCGTCGAGGCCCGGGAGTTGGGTGCCCGGACGATCATGTGCGTGGTCGGCCGCCCCGATTACGCCAACGTGGTCGGCAAGCTGGGGATCGACCACACGGTCAGCCCGCGCAAGGTCATCGCCAAGGAAGTGATGAGCTTCCTGAACACCGGGGCGGTGATCTCGCGGACACCACTGGCTGCGGACGAAGGGATCGAAATCCTCGAGATCGAAGTGGTCGACGGGGCACCGGCTACCGAGCACGTGTTGGCCGGTTTGGACCTGCCGCCGCAGTGCCTGATCGGGGCCGTGATCCGCGAAAACTACGTGATGGTTCCCGGCGCCGACGACCGCTTCACGGCCGGCGATACCGTTGTGGCGCTGGTCGAAACGTCGGCCGTCGAGCAGACCGTCAAGATGTTCAGCAGCAACGGAGGGTGAACTCTCCACCCCTTTGCGACGCTTGCCCCATGAACATACACCTGCTCTACAAGCTGCTGGCCCTGGTAGCCATGCTCATCGGCGGGTCGATGGCATTCAGTTTGCCGTGGGCGTACTGGGCTCCGAACGCCGTCTGGAAGTACGAACGGCAGGGGTTCCTCGCCCTGTTGGGTTCGATGGCCATCTGCTTCACCGTCGGCGGCGCCCTGCGATACCTGGGCCGCAACGGCACCGGGCAACTCTTCCGCAAAGAGGCCATGGCCGTGGTCGGGTTGAGTTGGGTGTTGGCTACGATCCTCGGCGCACTGCCGTTCGCGCTCAGCGGCACGAGAGTGACGCCCGAGCGGTCGATGAGCATGTTCACCGTGGATGGATTCGTCGACGCGATGTTCGAATCGCAGTCGGGATTCAGCACGACCGGCGCCACCGTACTAACCGACCTGGAGGTGCCCGACGACGGTACCGGGCCGCTGGTGGCCCGTTGTATCCTCTTTTGGCGTAGCAGTACGCACTTTCTCGGCGGCCTGGGAATCATCGTCTTGTTCGTAGCCATCCTCGGGCAAGGTTCGGCCGGCAAGGCCCTAATGCGGGCGGAAATGCCCGGGCCAAGTTCCTCCACGCCCCAGGCGCGCATGCAGCACACCGCCTGGGTGCTGTTCCTGATCTACTCCGGCCTGAACGCCTCACTGGCCGTGTTGCTGATGCTCGAAGGGCTGAGTCCGTTCGACGCCATCTGCCACGCCTTCGGCACGATGGCCACCGGCGGTTTCAGCACCTACAACGCCAGTGTCGGCCATTTTGCCGCGGTCGGCGATCCGCATGCGCCGTTGATCGAGATGACGATCACCGTCTTCATGGTGCTGGCCGGCACCAACTTCATGCTGATGTACTGGGTGTTGATCGGGCAACCCCGGCAGATGCTCGCCGACGTCGAATGGCGTACCTACATCTGCGTGATCCTGGCGGTGACCGTGTTGGTGGTCGGCTTCGGGCTCTACTGCGGCGACTTCGGCAACTTCAGCGGAATGACCGCCACCGAGCAGGCCAAGCAAGACGCACCCAACGACGATCCGCTGTCGGCGAAGACGGCGAAAACGGCGATCCGCATGCGCCGTTGATCGAGATGACGATCACCGTCTTCATGGTGCTGGCCGGCACCAACTTCATGC
>JABMRB010001214.1 GCA_013202865.1 Candidatus Nealsoniibacteriota bacterium
GGATAGTGGATAGTGGATAGTGGGCCGCGCCGGCGACCGCTAGACGCAAGGTGCCCGAGTCCCAAATCCCAAATCCCAAATCCCAAATCCCAAATCCCAAACCACCATGAACTTTTGGCCATCATCTGCCGCCGCGCTGTTCCTGCTGCTCTGTGCGGCCGGCTTGATGGTACTGCACGTCCGCACGTGGCGTCGGGCACAGCAGGGGGAGATGGACGCCGGTGAAACGGATTATCGCCGTCGGCAGTACTTCCGGCGGATGCAGACCAGCACGATGTTGGGCACGTTGGCCGTGGCCGTTTTCGTCGGGCAATGGCTGACGCAGCCGCCGTGGCTGGGGTTGGTCTTCTGGGGTGGCGTGCTGTTGTTGCTCGTCTGGGTTGGTCTGCTGGCGCTTGCCGACATGCTCGCCACCAAGCACTATTTCGGCACGCTACGGCACGAGCATCTCGTCGAACAAGCCAAGCTACAGGCCGAACTCCGCCGCATCAAGGCCAACCGCCGAGAGAAATGACAAGTCGCAAATGACGAAGCACCCCGGCGGCAAGTTTTGCAGCGAGAGGTCGATCTTGCCGTTGTAGCCGCCAGAGCGCAGTGCGTGGGCCGTCATCAGCGCGGTTCCCGTCCTTCCCAAACGGGGGTTGTCCGGAGTGACGAGCAGGGCGTCGGCAGAAGACGTGGTTTCAGACGCCAAGATACGGTGGAAAGGTCCATTCGCACTCAAGGACGTCAAGGCCCGGGAAATCAGGCTGAGATTCGAGCTGCGGGAAGCCAAACTCTTTTCGTTCAGCTTCGAGGACTGAGCACATAACACGCAACTGCGCGTTCGACTACAAGGGCCGCTACCACCTGCACTATCCGGACGGCCCGACTTTTTGGCCAACTCGGCGAGCCCTTCGAGGAACCGCTTGTCGCAGTCGCCCTTGGTGCCGTAAGGCAACCATGCCCAGGACTCTTGCCGGAGACCATCTCATTGACTTGGTTCCTGATGCGTTAGTGTAAATCGGGTCGGCCTGATGACAATGACCTGTGCGGTTTCCTGCGTTCCGGATTGTCTCTTCCATTGCAGCTTGATCGGGCCTTTGTTTCGTTTGCCGAACAGGACGGTCGAACCGGGCGGGACGAGCCGCGTCCCCAGGCTCCGCTTGCCGTCGGTTCCGCTGACGGTGATCGGGCCGGGCGTATCTCGCGGCAGGGCAACGGTTACGCCGAGCCGTGATCCCTGATCGGCGTCGCGCAGCAACAGCCACACTTCTCCTTGGGCCGTTACGACGGCCATGTCCTGTGCCCCGTCCCCGTTGAAGTCGGCCATCGTGCCGGCCTGCTGGCCCGCTTTGGTGGCCCGGGCCGCCTGAAGATCGCATCGCTGGGGATCGAGTTCGACGGCGAAGCCGAAGCAACGAAAGCCCCGGTTGAAAAACGGCCGGGGCCATGTATCCGCACAGAACAACATGAAATCCTGACGCCCGTCGTTGTTGACGTCGCAGTTCGCGCCGGCGACGACGTCGGCTCCGGTAGCGTTGTACTGGACCTCGCCGGCCTCGAAGAGCGCGTCGCGGAACTTGCCGTCGCCCAGATTGACGAAGGTGCGGCACCCACTCTTGCCGACGACCAGGAGATCCAGCAGCCCGTCCGCATCGTAGTCGCCGCAGATGCTGACGATTGGTGCATCGCCGAGGCGGAAATCACACGCGACGGTCGCCAGGGAGTACGTGCCGGATGCACTACCTTTGAAGAAGAGCAGGCCGTTGCTGCGCGGTTGCAGGATGTCGGCAACCGCGTCTCCGCCGAAGTCGGCCACCACACACGGCCCGCCCTGGCCTTGGCCAGCTTCGGTCGGTATGCGGCAGGCGCGCCATGACAGCTTTCCGTTATCGTCGGTCGTTACCAGGACGGGCGTTTCGGCCGTCGCGGCCACCAAGCCGGCACGCTTGCCGTCCGCGACAGCGAACAGCGAAAGCCCGACACACGCGCCGGGCAGTTCGACGTCGTCGCCCGCGGCCGCGAGTTTCCCGTCTGTGCCCATGAGTCGAATCGAGAGCCGTCGTTCGCGGCAGGATGCCAGGTCGAGGCGGCCGTCGGCATTGAAATCGCCCCAGACGGCATGCGTGGATTTCGTATCCAATCCGATTTCATCGGCCACGTCATCAAACGTCCCGCCATCATCGCTACGAAACAGCCGATCTCCCGATTCGGCTGATACGAAAAGACAGGGCCGCCCGTCGTCGAAAACATCGACGGCCATACAGCCGTTGACTTTACCGTTGACGTCGGCCAGCTTCAACTGGCCGCCCCAGGCGACACCGACCTTGGTGGGCACGTCGGCGCGAACGTCGGCGGCGACGTACTCCATCACGCGTTGGAGCATTTCGTCGCTGCCGGCCCAGACCGTATGCATGTCGAGCGGATCCCTGCTCAGCAGGTGGTGCCCGCCGCCGTCTTTCAACGCGAACCATCGCGTGCCTACTTGGAGCATTCCCAGCGGGGTGTCGTTGTCGCCGTTGTCCATCGCCGCTCCGGAGAAATCGCCGCTGAACAGCAGGGCGGGCACTTTCTTGCGACCACCCAGTGCCGCCTTGAGATTCTTCGCCAACTGCTCATCCGTCATGTCCGCCCGAAGCGAGCGCTTCTCCGACCATGTGCCCTTGATCGCCTTGACAACCGTCACCGCCATTTCGGCCCGATCATTCGGCCCAGCGATCTGGACACGCAGGATCGCGGGCGACTGATAGTAGAGATCGACCGGTGTGTAGTGAGGGTTGATCAGCGCCCGGGCGGTCGAGAGATTTGTCGCCCACACCATGGCAACCAAGAGGGAACAGGATAACCGAATCGTTCGACGGGCACGTGTGCGGCGCTGCATGGACTCTTCTCCGCAGTGGCTCTGTACTATTCTGTGTTCTGTACGATCTCTACCGACTGAATCAGGTTACCCGAGAGGCCGGTAATCCACTATAATGATTGGTCGTCAGAAGGCAACTTCGAGGTCGCTTCATGGCGGGTGGGATTCTTCGCGCCCAAAATCGTCGCTAGCGGCCTGATAGCACCAGAGAGTTCTTTGAGGGAATCGTTGAAAAGCAAGCCACTGCGTGGGAAATAGACCCGTGGATTTGATGAACTCGCCCACTTTTGCCGTGATCCCGGTCCTGGTCGGGCCGTTGCAGGTGCTTGTCGCGCTTTTGTCGGCGATCGCGCTGGCGATGCTTTCCACTCTTGTTTCACTTTTCCGCCCCCGGGCGGTCCTGAGCCTGCTGTATCTGGTGTGGCATCTTAAGATCCAGGTCGTGCTTGTGGTGGCAGCGGCCTTTGGCCTGTACTGGCTGGCCGGCGTGTATCGGTCTGACGTCGCCGAAGTGACGGCTGCTCAGGGCGGCACGGATTGGTGTCGCCTGCGCGGCGATCCGGCTCGTACGGGCCGGGTTGCCGGCAGCAACGATCCTCGCGTCGGAACTGTGCGATGGGCCTACCGAGACGGAGA
>JABMRB010001215.1 GCA_013202865.1 Candidatus Nealsoniibacteriota bacterium
GATGCAAAATGCGTTCCTTCGCTCATGGGCGAGACTTATCGTCTCATATTCATCTTCCGTCAACCCCAATGGGACATTTTTTATGGGACGGGCCATAGGTGCATTCTTGCGGTGATACGTCCGGCGGCGGATGGGTCACGACCCTTGAAGCCGAACCCGTGGCGATCCCTGCCCCCCGATTCGATGCATACTGCGGGGATGGTGTGTTCCCCGTACGGTTTCCGCTGATTCACATTCACCGGGAGAGACTTATGACTAGCAGAACGACCGTTTCGACCTTCGCCGCCGTGGCAGTTCTATTCGCCCTGGCGGCGTCGATCGACGCTGCCACAATCCCAGTCCCCAACGCCAGCTTTGAGGTTCGTGGAACATATGATCCATTTCCCGAGAGCACAGACAAATATCTCCAATACGGTAGAGAAAGTTGGCGTCATTTTGAAATCGAGTCGAACGGTGGGCCCATAAGGATTTGGAATCCTGGGCTTGCCGGGGTCGATGACACCACGCAAGGTGCGATCGACACAGGTTTCGGAGGGAACGCGGCGGAGGGCACTTATGCTGTGCTGGTCAGAAGCCGCTACAACGATGACCGTCCTGGTTCAGCTCCCCGGGTAAGGGATTTTGAGGCCATCACACAGATACTTCCCGACACGTTTGATCCCACGATGACCTATACGCTGACCGCCAAGGTGGGCAGGCCGGGCGGAAGCATTAACACTATCACAGATTGGTACGGCTATGCCCTTCAACTCGCCGTCGGAGGAACCAACGTAGATGGTGCCTCATACGCCGGGCGGGTAGACGGAGGAACCGTCATTGCCCAGGACTCCAGTGCGATTGTACCGATAGGTAGTTTCGTAACTGCAAGCGTCACGTATACCCCGAATGCGGCGGACGCGGCCTTGGCGGGACAACCCCTGCAAATTCGGTTGGCCGCTCTGGAAAATCCAAATGATCACGCTCTCACCGGTTGGGTTGTCTTCGACGACGTCAGACTCGATGGCACCGTCGTCCCCGAGCCGAGCACGATCACGATGACGCTACTTGCCCTGGGCTTCATCGGTATCCTCTGGAGGCGACGCAGGGCTTGAGGTGAATCAATAGGGTACGGCAGGCAGGCGGCGACCACTACTCCGTCGCCGATCTGCATCCCCTTGCGGCATGCATTGTGGTCGTGGCGCCCTCGGGCGTCACGGCCGTTTCAGGCTCATTCGGAAATTGCTCGAAACGGAAGAGCCCATGGTTTCAAAATAGGAGAGTAATCTGATGTTGAAAAATGGTGTCGTATTGACAGTCGTAGCAGTCCTATTCGCCCTGTCGGCGTCGGCCGGCGCTGACCCAATCACAGGCTTCAATGGCGGCTTTGAGGACCGTGTGGATCTGGGGTTGGAGGTTCCATTTTTTGAAGGCCAAGACAAGTACAATCAACCTTCCATGGACAAATGGCGTCACTTTGAAGTTGACAATAACGGTGGGCCCTTAAGGCTCTGGAATATTGGGACTCCTGGAGTCGATGAGACCACCAATGGTATTGCCGACGTAGGTTTCGGCGGTAACGCACCAGAGGGTGATTATGTTATCGTGGTCAGAAGCCGCTACAACGATGACGAATTTCATGATCCTCCCCAGGTAAGGGATTTTGAGGCCGCAGTACAGTTGCTGACCGAGACGTTTGACCCCACCATGACATATACGCTGACCGCCAAGGTGGGCAAGATGCCCTCTGGAGCCGCTGAGGGCGGAAGCGTTAATTACACCCCAAGTTGGTATGGCTATGGCCTTCAGCTCGCCGTCGGAGGAACCAACGTAGGTGGTGCCAAGTATGCGGGCCGGGTAGAGGGAGGAACCATCATTGCCCAAGATAACAACAGCCTGACTGTACCGGTAAACACTTTCGTAACTTCAACTGTCACGTATACCCCCGATCCGGCCCACGCGGACTTGGCAGGACTACCCCTGCAGATTCGGTTGGCCGCTCTGGAAGACCCAGCGGATCACTCTCTCTCCGGTTGGGTTGCCTTCGACGACGTCACGCTCGACAAGTCCATCCTCAACGATTACATCTGGGACGCCGATCCGGCCAACAACGGTGACTGGATGCTCAACCCGACCAACTGGGAGGACGATGGGCCTCTCACCGCCGCCGACAATGCGGTCATCGAGCAGGTCGGCGAAGGCGGCACCACCGGCGTGCTGACCGTCAGCACGGCCGACGCGGCCGCCTCGTCCCTCGACGTCAACCACGGCACGGTGGACGTCACCGACACCGGCCTGCTCACGATCGCCGGCGACGTAACCGTCGTCGGCGGTGCCACGCTTTCGGTGGACGGTACACTGACGGCGGCCAGTATCAACTCCAGCGGAACCCTCTCCGGCAGCGGCACACTGACGGCGGCCACCATCAACTCCAGCGGAACCCTCTCCGGCAGCGGCACGATCAACGCCGACCCGATCGACATCTTGGGGACCATCGCCCCCGGCGGCGCCGGCATCGGCACCTTGACGCTCGGCAGCGGCGAAATGGGATTGGACCCCCTCGCGACCTTCGAAGCCCAGGTGAGCCTCGCGGTAGTCGGTCCGATCGAGGCCGACATGAGCACGACGCTCGTGGCCGACCAACTCGTCCTAGACGACGAAGACACGGCACTACAGATCGGCGGAACGCTGGCGATTAGCAGCCTTGGCGATCGCACCGACGCCGGCTATTGGGCCACGTCGCCGGTGGTCATCGACAATCCTCTGAGCGGGCAGATCGGCGATACCGGTGGCCTTCCGTACACGGGCCGGGAGTTCGACGCGGTCACGCCGGCGCCCCCGGCACCGGGCGAACCGGCCTTGCATCTGGGGCAAGGACTCTTCCTGCGGCCCGGCGCCGGCGTCACTTACGTGAGGCCCGGCGCGGCCCCGACCATCACCGAGGCCGTAGAACTCGACGTGCTAGTCGCCCTGGGCGGCGACGCCGACGGCGACGGAAA
>JABMRB010001216.1 GCA_013202865.1 Candidatus Nealsoniibacteriota bacterium
GGGTTGCGCCTTGCCGACCGACAACGCACGCGATCGTCACGGCGAGCCGCGGGACTTGTTCCCGCGCTTCCGTTGCGCCGGGATAAACCCGGCGGCTCGCTCTTCGCGCTTCCGTTGCGCCGGGGTGAACCCGGCGGCTCGCTCCGATACCGACAATCCGACCCCTGGTACGATCGCGCTTGTAGCATTATCATAACGCCATGGCCACGATTACCAGTTTGCAAAATCTGCGCGTGAAAGACGCCGTTCGGCTGCGGCAGCGGCGGCAGCGGGAGCGGCAGGGGCGGATCGTTATCGATGGGGCGCGGGAACTGGGCCGGGCGATCGATGCCGGCGTGGCGCTGGTGGAGGTCTTCGTGTGTGAGCAGTTGTGCGCCGGCGAGGAGGCACGGGCCGTGTTGGAGCGGTTGCCCGACGGCGACGCCGAAGTCCTGCACGTCGGCCCCAAGGTGTTCGAGAAGCTCGCGTTCGGCGATCGCACCGAGGGCGTGTTGGGTGTGGCCGAGACGCCCAACGTCCGGCTCGACGATCTGAAGTTGCCAGATCTGAAATTGCCTGGGCGGCCGCTGGTGGCCGTGCTCGAAGGCGTCGAGAAGCCGGGTAACGTCGGGGCCGTGCTGCGATCCGGAAGCGGGGCCGATATCTCGGCGTTGATCGTAGCCGACGGGCGGACCGATCTCTACAACCCCAACGCGATCCGCGCGAGCCTCGGCACGATCTTCACGATCCCCGTTTGCACGGCCACGACCGCCGAGACGCTCGACTGGCTCCGTCGGCAACGGCTGGCGGTCTTTGCCGCCCGGGTCGACGGATCGGTTCCTTACACGCAGGCCGAGCTGCGCGGTCCGGCCGCGATCGCGCTGGGTAGCGAGGCCACGGGCCTTTCCGCCGTCTGGTCGGCCGACGATATTACCGCGATCGGTCTGCCGATGCACGGCGTGGCCGATAGTCTAAACGTCTCGGCCACCGCCGCCGTATTGTTTTACGAGGCGTTGCGACAGCGATCGCACGATCCTCCGTTGGTGCGGTAGTTGTACTACCGCACCGCCTGAGTTCATCAGTGGGGTGGCAGTACAACTGCCACCCCAACAGGGAATCTAACACAAGGAGAAAGCGATGGTCCGAAACCGATACGTCCCACTCGTATGCCTCGGCATCCTGGCCACGATGTTCTGCAACAGTTCGCCCGCCCAGCAACCGCGCCGGCCCGGGGGCGATCCGTTCAAGCAGTGGGACTCCAACGGCGACGGCAAGCTCACCCGGGATGAACTGCCCGCGGCGATTCGCGGGAACTTCGATCGGGCCGACACGAACCGCGACGGCGCGATCAGCCGTGAGGAGCACGCCGCGCCGCGCAATCGTCGGCCCGGGCAACCCGCGCGGCCACAAGTTTCCGACTCGATCCGCGCAGAACTCGACGTGCCATACGCCGCGACCGACAACCCGCGCCAGAAGCTCGATCTGTACTTGCCTAAGAACCGCAAGGCCGACGAACCGCTGCCGGTCGTCGTTTGGATCCATGGCGGAGCATGGCGAGGTGGAGATAAACGGAGCGGCGGGCGGATGCTGGCCGATCTGGTCGGCTCGGGCAACTACGCGGGCGTGTCGGTCGGATATCGGCTCACCGGCGAAGCGATCTGGCCGGTGCAGATCCACGACTGCAAGGCGGCCGTCCGATGGATTCGAGCCAATGCAAAGCGGCTCAATCTCGACGCGGATCGGATCGGCGTTTGGGGCAGCTCGGCCGGCGGCCATCTGGTCGCCATGCTGGGTACCAGCGGCGACGTCAAGAACCTGGAAGGCACGCTCGGTAAACAGACCGACCAGGGCAGCCGCGTGACGTGCGTGGTCGACTACTTCGGCCCGAGCGATCTGTTGACCATGGGCAAGTATCCCAGCCGCATGGACCACGACGCCGCCGACTCGCCCGAGTCGCTGCTGGTCGGCGGCCCCGTGCAGAAAACCAAGGACGCCGCCCTAAGTGCCTCGCCGACCACGTACGTCTCGAAGGATGACCCGCCGTTTCTGATCGTCCACGGCGACAAGGACCCGCTGGTGCCGCACAACCAGTCGGTCCGCCTCGGCGAGTTGCTGCGCAAGGCGAAGGTCGACGTCACGCTGATTACGGTCACCGGGGGCGGTCACGGCGGCTTCCGTAGCGAAGAACTACTGCGTCGCGTACACGCGTTCCTCGACAAGCACCTCCGCGACAAGGACGCCAAGATCTCCGCCGAGGCGATCCCGCAAGGGGAGCCAGCCGGGCAACGGAGCAACTAGAACTGACAACTGAAAACCGGACCCCACCCGGCAACGCGTTGACCTTCCGCTGTACGACCAAGGGGATCACCACGATCGCGAAACGGGCCTATCGCCCGATGACCTTCACCTCGGCTGAGCCTGAAGCACAATCGGCGGCGCCTTCGACGAACACGCGGACGTAGCAGCGTCCGCGGGCGTCCGGCGGCACGTCGAGCCGGGCGGTGAACCGGCCGGTGCGGACCACCGTCTCGACCGACCGGAGCCGCCGATCGTTGGCGCGATCGTAGACGCCCTGAAACTCGGCCAGTTCGGCGGACGTCTGTGGAAACTCGCGCCGCGGCGGCGGTTTGAAGCCCAGCCGGTCACGCGGCAAGACCAGTTCGATCGTGGCCCGACCGTCGATCGGGCAAGTGCCCGAGACGTGCAGCGACCCGGCGGCTGGGACCTCGCCGAGCACGTCCAGCCGAATCTGTTTTGGATACCGCAACCGCAGCAACGGATCGCCGAGCAGGTTCAGCAGGAGCAGGTGTTCGGCCCGCTCGGCGGCCAGCGCCTCGGGCGAACCGCTCAGCAGCGTGGCCGCGGCGTCGAGCGTTGCCCGTTGCCGGTCGGTGTCGTCGCTTTGACGCACGGAAAGTTGCTTGCTGCGTAGCACGGCCTCGCCGAGCGTGGCCGGGCGTTGCTGGAAGCACTGGTCCATCAGCGCGGTAGCCAGCACGGTCATCGCGTAGGGCATGGTCACTCGCGAACCGGCCAGCACGGCCACCGGCCCGCCCGGCTCGCGGAGCATGTGTTCGGCCAGGCAGTCGGCCGTCGCGTCGAAGGCGCCCGTGTAGCACGCCAGGAACACGGCGATCGGGGCCCCGTGGCGACACTGGAACTTGTCGGCGTCGCCAACGTCGAGGATGTGGCAATGCGATCCGGGTACGCGAACGCGATCCAGAGCGAGATGATAACCGTGGCCAACGTAGACCCAGAACCACGCGCCCTCGTTCAGCCGCTCGAGCGTCGTGGCATGGAACTGCCGCGGGTCGCCGCAGTAGGGGTTCTGCCAACTCGCGTAGGTCATCGAGACCCGATAGTCGGCCGGGACGCTCTCGGTGAGCAACTGCCGGGCGGACGATTCGATCATCTTGTCGACCAACCGTCCGAACCCGCCGATGCCGGCCACGACGTTCATCCGCCGCCGCCATGGGCCGAAATCGGTCGACCGCTCGTAGGCAATAATTTTGGCCACCATCGTACGGAGTTCGTCGGGTGAGTCGGCGGTCAATCGTCCGACGGCCAGCTCGGGCGTGCGATCGCCGTCGATGTCGTCATCCAGGTCGGCGTACCAGTTGTCGGTGGCGATGTGCGGCTCGGAGCCAAATCGCACGTTGACCTTGGCTTCCGCATAATGCGTCGGCACGCACCTTGCCCGGAGAACCGGATCACGCAGAGAGCCCGGCTCCGCGTCGCCAACCAGCACCACGAACCGCAACCGTCCACGGCGGGCAACGTCTCGAATCTGCCGACGGATCTCCTCCGGCGAACCGGCACTAGAGAGCACGGCCAACGAGTGGCCCTGCTGCGTGCGGTACTCCAGCCACGACCCCAACGCCGGCCGAAACGCCTCCGGACAGACCACTACCACATCGGGCGCAGCCTGCGGCAGGGTCACCAACATCAACAGCAACGTAGCGAACATGGCATCCGTTCGGGGCCGGAGAAGACGAAACGGCCGCAGAGTCTACTCGCCCGGCCCGCTCGGCCGCAATAGCGTTTCCCAAGAAAAGGGACGCCTAAGAAGGGGGCGCCTAAGGAAGGGGGCGGGGTCTTTTCCCGAAGGTAAAGACTGAACCCTCTACGCCGAGTCGTCTGCCAGCGGTGAACGCTGGCAAGCGATCTTGTCGTGCCAAGGGCGTAGTTGTTGGCGGGCTAAAGCTCGATACCGTCGATGGCGAGCCATAACGCGACGACAGACAAACTCCAAAACCAGATAGGAAGCTCTGTGATAAGCGGCATGGGAGCTGCTCCAATTGATCTGTGGAGATTCAGGAAGTACGCAGTCCCTATTCAACTATAGCATATTTTTGGTCGCCGGGTCTTACGGGAAGAACGTATCGGAGCCTACCGAGAAAAGTGGTGGGAAGTGAAGAGCGTGGGGACGACGCGGTTACTCATGGGCCGGTCAATCCGTCGCGGGAATTGATGCAGGTAGCCGTCTTGCCAATGGACACGGATATCGCCCGATCCCATGGGGGGTGCCCAACTTCACGGCTCCTGCTTCCGCACGTCGAGGCACATACGTAACCTCTTGATACTGAGAGACTTATGCTAAGATTGCCTCTCGGCTGGCATTTCCAGTTACACTGCGTTACATAGCCCTAAACCCAGAATGGGACGTAACTTGTGCCTCTTCGCGCCCTGCCCCCACTTGCATGGGGCTTGATTCGTCAAGCAGTCACCGCATCCCGGGCTTCATATCCTGTCATGGACCGGCTGGAGACTCACCGTCAACTGTGAAACCAGAAACTCGCGCCCCGTTCGGCATTCCTCTCACTTGCCCATGTAGTTGTCCGGCAATGTTCATTGCGACAACAAAGTCCTGAACCTCAACATTGTCGTATTCTATTTTGCCTCCCACAACCGGGTTGAGCTTGAAATCGTAGCACTGTCCATCGGCAAGGGTCATGTCTTCTCTCTGCGCGCGCTCAACAAAGCCGGCCAACAGATAGTGATTCTGGCCGTCTTCGGTTTCAAGAGTCTCACGAAGTTCATCTTCTGTTTCGCAAATCCTCTTCAAATTGCCCTCGATAGTGTCAAGGAACCAAACACCTTGATCGCCAGCAAGAAACATGTCCCCAAAGGCAGTTACCAGGATGGGCTTCTTGGTCCCAATAGGTAACCACTGCCATGCTTCAAGGGCGCGGGAGATTTCGTCGTCTGAGGGCTGGATGAAGAACATTCTCATTTCGCCGAACGCTGCGCCTGCCGGGCGGCTTGTAAGCCGTACAGTCCAAGGCTTGGTTCGACTCTCCTACTGCGTCAGCGTTCCGATGCGAACGGTGCCATTCATCGCCGGTGGCACGGACACTTTTTCCGCAAACCGCGTCGCCACCTCGTTCGACTTTTTCGGAAAAAAACGTCCGTGTTGCGAAGCAACCAGAGGATCGGCCATCGGCACCTACTTTCCCTCCACAATCGCTTCATAAACAACCGGCTTGACGGCCCGCTCCACGCGATCGCTGAAGGGCATGTACTGGGTCAGCGCGACCACCACGAGTTCATCTCGCGGCGAGATCCAGAAGTGGGTGCTGGCGGCGCCGCCCCAGCCGTATTCGCCGACCCGAGAGGCCGACTCCCAGACGGTCTGCCGCACGCGGACCGAGAAGCCCAGCCCGAACCCTACGCCGAGGCGCTTTGCCGGGCCAAAGGCGATCGGCATTACCTCTTTCGGCAGGTGGTTGCGGGTCATCAGTTCGACCGTCTCGGTCTTCAGGAGACGCTTGCCGGCGAACTGGCCCTTGCCCGAAAGCATCAGACAGAACCGCATGTAGTCGGCGGCCGTGGAGACCAGTCCGCCGCCGCCGGAGAAGAACTTCGGGGCCTTGGCGAAGCGACTGGTGGCCGGGGCATCGCGGACGGTCAGACCGCCGGTCAGCTTGGGCCCGTAGTTGGTGGCGAACCGGTCGAGTTTGTCGGCCGGCACGTAGAAACCGGTGTCCTCCATCCCCAACGGCCGGAAGATTCGCTCGGCCAAGAACTTATCGAACGGCCGACCGGAGACGACCTCGACGAGCCGGCCGAGCACGTCGGTCGAGACGCTGTAGTTCCACTTCGCTCCCGGCTGGTACACGAGCGGGATCTTGCCGAGCTTCTCGACGAACTCTTGCAGGTTGCCGTCGCCCCGGCCGGCCACACCCGCCTGGCGATAGAGCTTATCGACCGCCGTGTTGCCGAACAGGCCGTACGTCAGGCCGGAGGTGTGTCGCAGCAGATCGCGGACGGTCATCTCCCGCTTAGGGGCTACCTTGGTGATCTCGTCCGCGCCGGGATCTTCGGCCACTTTCAGGCCCTTCAGTTCGGGTAGAAACTTCGACGCTGGGTCGTCGAGCTTGAGTTTTCCTTCCTCGTAGAGCATCATCACGGCCACGCTGGTGATCGGCTTGGACATCGAGTAGATGCGGAAGATGGTGTCCTTCTGCATCGGCTTCTTCGTGTCGATGTCCATCATGCCGTAGGCCTCGAACTGGGCCACCTTGCCGCGCCGAGCCACGATCGTCACGGCCCCGGCCACCTGCTCGTCGTCGATGAACTTCTGCACGACCGGGCCCACCCGCTCAAGTCCCTCGGCCGACAGGCCTACCTGCTGCGGCGTGGCGGTCGGCAGCGCCTGGCCGGCGACGGGTGCGGCGATCCAAAGCAAGGCAACAACGTAGAATACGGTTTGTTTGAGCAATCGCATGAGGGTTCACGTTCCTTATGCAAGGGGTGAGTGGGGTTGTTCGTAGTGACCGCATTCATGCGGTTCGGGCGACCGGAGCCCGATGAATCGGGCCACTACAAACCTCGGCCAGCGCCATCATATCCGCCAGGCCGCCGGCGAGCAATGCTCCGACGTGCTGGCGAACCGGGGGCGTATCGGATAGGATGATCTTGTCCCTGGATCGGGTGTTTTACTGTGAAGGCGGGCCGATTGCGTTGGCGGGGTCCCCCGGATGCAATCCGGGGGCGTTTGTGTTTGTGAAAGGTTTTGATAGAAGTGCTGACAAGGAGCTTAGAGCGATGATGAACTGCCGATTCGTGCGACTGGTGTTGTCTTCTATGGTAATTCTCTCGGGCGTGGTGCTCTGGACGACCGCGGCGCGTGCCGTTGAAGCCGACGCCCGACGGCCAAACGTCGTGTTGATTATGACCGACGACCAGGGCTACGGCGATCTGGCCTGCCACGGCAATCGGGTGATCCAAACGCCCAACCTCGACCGGCTCCATGGCCAGAGCGTGCGGCTGACCAACTTCCACGTCGACCCGACCTGCTCGCCCACCCGATCGGCCCTGATGACCGGGCGCAATTCGGGCCGCGTCGGCGTGTGGCACACGATCATGGGCCGGTCGTTGCTGCGACGCGACGAGGTGACCATGGCCGATGTCTTCGCCGCCGGCGGATATCGCACCGCTATCTTCGGCAAGTGGCACCTTGGCGATACGTATCCATTTCGGCCGCAGGATCGGGGGTACCAGGAAGTGTTCGTCCACGGCGGCGGCGGCGTGGGACAAACGCCCGACTATTGGGGCAACGACTACTTCGACGACACCTACTTCCGCAACGGCACGCCCGAGAA
>JABMRB010000124.1 GCA_013202865.1 Candidatus Nealsoniibacteriota bacterium
GGTGCCTTGATTCACTGGCCTGCGTGACGGTTACCCGGATCAGCCACGGTCACGGTCGTGGGGCCCAATGCCATGGCGACAGGCTCCGGTGGGGGCTTGACGTATCGTGCTTCAGACGGTAGTGTCAACTTCAGAATGATAGAATGGAAGTTTCAGACTGACTGATATTTGATCGTACTCCGGATCATTTCGGTCAGGTTGGCGGATACCACGTCGGTCGCTGAAGTCAAGGAAGGAATCCGGCATAACTACGCCCCGCGACGCGGGTCTCGGCCCACAAGGGGCACTTATTCCGTTTTCTTCCTTGACTTCCGCTCTGCCTCCGCAGTGGTGGTGATGTCGTCAGGCAAAAAGCAAAAGGTTCCTTTTGCTTCTTGCCTTCGTTACATACGGCTCTTTGACAAGTCGGAAGTGTGCCTGGCGTTCAGGCCGTGAGCTGAAGAAGCTTGAGCCAGCGGCCCTGTAGGGTCTTGATCTGGTCGAGCTCGGGCAGATGAATGGGCGGTCGGTTGCCCAAACTGCGGTGTTTTCTGAGGAAGTTGTAGTGCAGCACGAACAGTGTGGTGAGGGCTCTTGCACCGTTCAATGTCTTGTGGCCGGATCGGCTGCGGGTGTGGTACCGGTAAGTGCGATTCAGACGTTCGACCAGCTGCTTGAACGGGCGGAACTGAGTGCTCTCGGCATCGTCGTTTCTGAGCCCGACAACGGTTCGGCGTTCGATCTTGCGGTGCTCACGGTCCAACGGCATGCCCTGGCTGTCAGTGTTGATCGCGTTGACTGCCGCGTCGTAGGAGGGGTTTCCGTCGCCGACAAACACGAGCGTTCCCTCCACGTCCTTGGGGCGTGCTCCGATGGCTTGGTTGAGCACGGCAATGGCTGGCATTTCGCCGCGTCCCTCGGAGACTTCCCAGGCCCAGATGGTGCGAGTTTCGGTGCCGATAAGGAACCAGGTGTAATGCCAGACGCCTTTGACCTTGATGTAGGTCTCGTCGCCAGCGACTGCCACCTCGTGCATTGTACCTTTGAGCGTGTGAACAAGGGTCTGCCACGCTGGTCCAGCTGCCGCGTTGAGCCAGTTGAGAACGGTCTGGTGCGAGACTGCTTCGCCGTGGATATCGCGCAGGACTTGGGCCGTGAGTCGTGAACTGAGTCCCAGCGAGACAGCGTAGGCCAGCGCCAAACCGACGACCTCCAGATTCCGGCGGACGTTCAGGAGTGATCGTGGCGAGGAGCCGGGAGCATGCGGACGAATTTGGCTAGGGTCGAAGTGATAGCTGCGCCATTGGTAGCGGAGCTTGAACTGGCTAGACATGCCCGTCTTTGCCAGTTCCCGTTCCCTGCTGTTCAGCGCTTTGAGCGCGGCCAGATAATGCGGGCACTTGTCGTTGCCGCATTTGTAGATGGTGCGGTTGTCATCGTGTTTCCACTCGTACATGGAGGCCTTGCAGTGAGGGCACCAGAACGGCGTCGGGTTTTTCCGGCGAATACGTCGAATGGGCGAGAGTGCCTTGCAGATCTTGCAGACGACCTGCGAACGCTTCTTTCCGTCATTGATCGACAGCCAGTTTGCGGGAGCATCGCAGTGTTCGCAACGGGTCGAGGATGGCGGCCTAATGCCGCCTCTGGGCTTCACGGGAGGCAACGGCTTGCCTCTTCGCCGCTCGTGTTCGACCAGCAACTCGCGCCAGTTCCCGGGCGGAACCGGATCGGCAGGCGGCTGAGTCGACGGAGGATTCGTATCGACGTCGAAGAGCCGGTAGTTGGGATGGTTCTCACGGAAACGGCTCTTGAATTTGATATCGTCGTGAGTGCCCTCGTAGACCTCAAGAAGGAACTCAATGGCTCTGGCGAGCTCATCGCGGGTAATCAAGGAGCAGAACCAACGGGCAAGAGAGGTTACAGTACGCATGGCTGGGCTCCGGTTGGGGTATTGCTTTGGTCAGCAAATAGTCTGACCGTTCCCAGCCGCTTTTTCCATCCCTAACCGCACTGTTGCTCCGCAAGCCCATTGCACTTCCGAATGTCAGCCAGATACCCGCGGCGACGGGGGGAGACCCCGAGCCTCCAAATAACAAACCATAAACGAACAGGTTGTGACCGCAGAGCTCGCGGGAATTGACCACAACCGGTGTAAGGTGAAGGATGAAAGATGAA
>JABMRB010001217.1 GCA_013202865.1 Candidatus Nealsoniibacteriota bacterium
ACTCCCGCTCGAACCGCTGCCACTCGAACACGCCGATCGCCTCGAACTCGTGCTGCAACTGCGCGATCTGTTCGGCCGTCAGCGAGACCAGCGGCAGGCGGACCGGGCCGCAATCGGGACCGACCAGACTCATGGCGGCCTTCAACGCGGCTTGACCGCCGCACTCCAACACGGCGCGGATCATCACCACGGCCAGCAATTGATATTGCCGCGCCTGCTCCAGATCACCCGCTTCAAACGCCGAAATCAAATGCCGATACAGCGGTGCGGCGAAGTTGTACGTGCTGCCGATCGCACCGACCGCTCCGACTGCCAGACCGGCAAGCAGCATCTCGTCGCGACCGTGAAGAATGTCGAACCGATGGCCGTGATATTCGATCAGTTGCTGCATCTCGTCGAGCGTTGGCGCCGTATACTTCACACCGACCAGCGACGGCACACGCTCGGGCACCTGCCGCAGCAGTTCGATCACATCGAGATCCACGCCGCTGATCGCCGGCACGTGATAATAGTAGAACGGCAGCTTGGGTGCGGCCGACGTGATCTCGTCCAGGCAGTCCAGCAGCACGTCGCCCGAGCCCGGCTTGAAGTAATAGGGCGCCACGGCCGAGATCGCGTCGGCCCCGATCTGCTCGGCGTGGGCCGCCAGCGTCTGAGCCTCGGCCAAACTGCTGTGGCCGACCTGCACCACCACCGGCAGCCGCCCGGCGGCCGCAGCGACGTACGCCCCGGCCACAGCCATCCGCTCGTCGGTCGACAGCAGCGGCCCCTCGCCCGTGCTGCCGCAGACGTAGATCCCGTCGACCGGTTGTCCCACCAGAAATTCGACGACTTCGGGGATCCGGTCCGGATTGACCGCCCCGTCGGCCTTCATCGGCGTAAACCCGGCTGCCACAAGGCCTTGCAAGCGAAAACTCATCGATAACCACCTTTCTTTATGCGAATACTTCTACCCTATCCGTACCAGAAAGTGGCGTCCATTGGAAGCCCCTGCGCCGGGCTTGCAACGTGTCCTTGTCGTCCTGGCGTGGATCGGCAATAATTGAGTAGTGGTGGATGATTCGTAGCAAGGACGAGACCGAAATCGACTGGTAGTCTATCGGGATGAAACGCAAACTGGCAGCGGCGGTGGCGATCGTTCTGTTGCTCGGCGTGGGATGTGCCGGCTACGTCTGGTATCGCCATGCGACCCGGGTAGACCCTTTCGCCCCGCCGGCCCCGGACGCCTCTGAGGCGCCGGTGTGGACTCCCCCGCCAACCCCGGACGCCCCTGAGGCACCGGTGTGGACTCCCCCGCCGACCTCGGACGCCTCTGAGGCACCGGTGTGGACTCCCCCGCGGACCGCACCGGAAGACAAGCCAGGGCCCCCGCAAGATGATCCACCCGAGGACACCCTTTGGCCTCGGAAATTCGTGCCGCCAACCGACTGGTCGCCGGAATCTTCCAGTCTGTTGCCGCTGGACCGCACGCCCGAGATCCCCGAGGTTCCTACGGAGCTCACGGACCCCGCGCCGCCGATCGAGGACAAACCGGAACAACGCCGGTAGAATCCACCGTCTTGTAGGACCGGTTCTCAACCTGTCCAGGCGAACGGAGACGGGTTGCAAACCCATCCTGCGAAACTCCAATGCTATTCATCGGCGGCCGCTGATCGCCGAAATCCGGGGAATAAATCGCGGCCTCAGTGCGTCTATAACACTGTGCGTCTATTGCACTGAGGCACGGAACACTTACGAATTGTTCTGCCACGGGGGATCGTCCGGTCCCCGGCGAAGACACTCTATTCTTGCAAAGGAGGTCCGTCATGACGCGTCTCTGGATCCTCGTGTTAGTGCTGGCTGTTGCGGTACTTGGTTGCTCGGACTCGAAAGATCCCAACGGCGCCACAGCCGAGAGTGCGGACGCGTGCGCCGCCGATGCCGAGCCGGGCGCCATGGCGCCGGCTGCCCGCCCCCAGATGCAGCAGATGCAGGCGGAGCCCGCAGAGCCCCGCGCCGGGCAGGCGGAATTCAACACGGAGGCCTACGACCGCATCTACGAGAACGCGTTTCTGTCGGCCCGGCAATACCCGCTGTCGACCTTCGCAATCGACGTGGACACGGCGTCGTATGCCAATACGCGGCGGTTCCTCAACCGGGGAAAGCTACCGCCGAAAGACGCTGTGCGCATCGAGGAGTTCGTCAACTACTTCGCCTACGACTATTCGCCACCGACCGGCGACGTGCCCTTCTCTACCCACGTCGACGTTGCCGATTGCCCCTGGAACACGGAGCACCGGCTGGCACGGATCGCGATCAAGGGCCGAGAGATGGCACAAGATCAGCGGCCGGCGGTGAACCTTGTCTTTCTGCTGGACGTCTCCGGATCGATGAGAGACCCTAACAAGCTGCCGTTGCTGAAGTCGGCCATGACGATGCTCGTCCATAATCTCTCCGAGCGCGACCGCGTGGCGATCACCGTTTACGCCCAGGCTGCGGGCCTCGTGTTACCGTCGACCTCCTGCGAGAACAAGGAGACGATCATCGCCGCGCTCGGTCGCCTGCAAGCCGGTGGATCGACCGCCGGGTCCGCGGGAATCCAACAGGCCTACGCCGTGGCCGAGAAAAACTTCATCCCCGGACAAGTCAACCGCGTAATTCTCTGTACCGACGGCGACTTCAACGTGGGAATCAGCAACATCGGCGACCTGACGCGGCTGATCGAAGAAAAGGCCCGATCTGGTGTGTTCCTCACCGTCCTGGGGTTCGGCATGGGGAATCTCAAAGACTCGACAATGGAAACACTGGCCGATAAGGGGAACGGCAACTATGGGTACATCGACACGATCCACGAGGCCCGGAAGATGCTCGTCGAGCAACTCAGCGCCACCCTGGTGACCATCGCCAAGGACGTGAAAATCCAGGTCGATTTCAATCCGGCCAAGGTCGGGGCGTATCGGCTGATCGGCTACGAGAATCGCCTGATGCGGGCGGAAGATTTTCGCGACGACACGAAGGACGCCGGCGAAATCGGCGCCGGTCACACGGTCACTGCGCTCTACGAGGTCGTGCCGGTCGGCATGGAGGGTAATCTGCCGCAACTGCCCTCCTCAAAATACCAACAGCCGGCCGAGCCGAATCCCAACACCGTCGCCAGCGATGAGTTGCTCACCGTCCGGCTCCGCTACATGCAACCCGACGGCGATACGGCCCGGGAGCTCGACTTCCCCGTGATCGACACCGGGACGACTCTAGCGGAGGCCTCGCCCGACTTCCACTTCGCGGCCGCGGTGGCCAGTTTCGGCATGCTGCTGCGCGACAGCCGGCACAAAGGCCAATCGACCTACGCGACGACCTTGGAACTAGCCACCGCTGGCAAGGGCCAGGACCGTGGCGGTTATCGCGCCGAGTTCATCAAGCTCGTCGAGTTGGCCCGGGCACTACCGCGTCGCGACGTCCGGGGCATCGCCCTCGACGCCCGGTGAGATTCCGCCCAATGCGGGCGCCTTTCGCCGCGCCGGTCGCGGCGGTACACTGGTAGGGTGGGTCGAGCGCAGCGAGCCCCGCCAAACAGACAAGCAGGCAATGGTGGGGCTCACTGCGCTCGACCCACCCTCCACCTCGTGTAACCCGTTTGGAATACTGACCGTGTCGCGTGTCGTGGTGGCCATGTCCGGTGGGGTGGATAGCAGCGTGGCTGCCGCGCTGCTACACCGACAGGGGCACGACGTGATCGGGCTGTTCATGCGGCACGGGCAGGTGGCGGACTTGAGTTGCGACACAACGCCCGGGGACCCCACCCGGCAGGCACGCGGGTGCTGTAGCGAGGCCGACGCCGTGGACGCCCGGCTGGTGGCCGACACACTGGGGATCCCGTTCTACGCCGTGAACTTCGAGTTGGAGTTCGGCCGCATCGTCGATTACTTCGTCCAACAGTATTCGGCCGGGCGTACGCCGAACCCATGCATCGTGTGCAACACGTGGCTGAAGTTCGGCAAACTACTGGAGTACGCCGATGGGGTGGGGGCCCAGTTTGTGGCCACCGGACATTACGCCAGACTGGTGGCTGGGGATGAAGGCGGCGGAGGAGGAGAAGCAGCAGCAGCAGCAGTGCGGGGGGATGAACCACGCGGCTCGCTGGGGGGGGCGGGAATCTCGCTTAGGCGGGGACTTGATCCGTCGAAAGACCAATCCTACGTGCTGTTTGGCATCCGCCGGGAGCTGTTGCCGCGGCTGAAGTTTCCCGTGGGAGAGTACCGCAAGGAGGAAATCCGCCGGATGGCCGAGCGGTTGGCCTTGCCGGTGGCCGCGAAACGCGACAGCCAAGAGATCTGTTTTGTGCCCGATGGCAATCATGCCCGATTTGTCCGGCAGCACCGCGGCGGGGAAGATACCTCCGGCGATATCGTCACGACCGACGGGCAGGTCGTGGGGCAACACGACGGAGTGGAGCGATTCACGATCGGACAGCGCAAGGGGTTGGGCGTCGCCTTCGGCCAGCCGAGATACGTCGTGCGTATCGACCCGGAGCTTCGACGGGTCGTCGTCGGAACGAAGCAAGACCTTGCCCGGCCGGGACTTACGGCGAGCGAGGCCAACTGGCTTGTCGACCCACCAAAGGACAAGTTTCGTTGCCATGTGAAGATCCGCTATCGAAGTACGGCAACGGAGGCAACGGTCGAGCCGCTGTCGGGCGGTCGATTTCGGGTCGATTTCGACGAGCCGTGCTCAGGCGTGGCGCCCGGCCAGGCGGCCGTTTGCTACCTGGACGACCGGGTGTTGGGCGGCGGCTGGATCGAGTAGCGGCTTGGTTCAAACGGGCAGGTTCTTGGGTAGCAGGTGCGATTCGTGTTAGCCCCGCTTGAATCATGCCCAAGTTTGCGTACGCTGGACGGGGTGGTAGTATAGCCGATCCCCCCGTTGGCGAGGAAACTTTCTCCGATTTAACCGAATTTTGCGCCTGCAAATTATTGACAATCCACACAAACAGATTATGTTATAAGGTATCGGGTCGCGTCGAGGCTGCAGGTTGTAGCAGATGTGACGCGATGCCAACCTTCGCCTGCCGGGCCTTCATTTCGGGTCCATCGGCTTGCGCCAGGTTCTCTGGCGTTGGCTCGGAGGCGTTGACAGCAACAGATAGCCGAGACGGAGGTATCGGCTGCGGAGGCCACGGGCTTGTTCGCTTGCCCGTCGCGGGAGCTTGATCACACGGACGGCAACCTACGACTAGCATCGGCTTACTTTCGGAGGCAGCGAGAAAAGCGGAGAGGTCGTCTGGACGCGGATCGTCCGTAGGAGGCGGCCAGGAGGGAGATTGCACCATGAGTGAATCCGCCAGGAAAGAGGTTTCTGTTCCTCTTCTCGTCGGGATATCCAAAGCGATTCGCGAGGTTATTCGGCTGGCAGATAACGTTGCGCAGAGCGACTGTTGTGTTCTTATCGAGGGCGACAGTGGCACCGGCAAGGAACTGCTGGCGCGCAGGATCTGGGCCAAGAGCCCACGAAAGCTACGCCCGCTCATACCCGTGAATTGTGCCGGAATCAGCGAGACGCTGTTTGAAAGCCAGTTTTTCGGGCATGTCCGCGGAGCGTTCACCGGAGCCGAGCAGAACATGCTCGGCGTGGTCCGCACGGCCGACGGGGGCACCGTCTTCCTCGACGAAATCAGCGAAATCTCCGTGCGTCTGCAGCCCAAGTTGCTCCGCGTGCTCCAAGAGCAGGAGGTCATGCCGGTCGGCAAGCCGATTCCGATCAAGGTCGATACCCGGTTTATCGTCGGCACCAACCGAAACCTCCGCGAAATGGTTAATCGCGGCGAATTTCGCCAGGACCTCTACTACCGGATGAACATCGTCCGGATTGTGATTCCACCCTTGCGCCAGCGCGCCGAAGACGTGCCCCCACTGCTGGAGCACTTCTCCGAACTGCACGCTGCACGGTATAAGCGGGCGAAGATCGGGATCAGTGACGACGTGCGGTTTTTCCTGACCGGATACTCCTGGCCCGGCAATGTGCGTGAGTTGGCCGCCTGGGTCGAACGTCTCTATGCAACCGGCCTGAAACCCGAGGTGCTCACTGAAATGCTCCTGGCCGAGGCGGGATCGGCGCCACCGTCCACCTCGGATGAGGCGACCAGCCTGAAAGAAGTGGAACGCCTCGCGATCATCCATGCCCTGGAGCACGCCGACCACAATCAGCGTAAAGCCGCGCGCATGTTGCAGATCCACCGGGCCACACTGGCTCGAAAACTCAAGAAATACGACTTGAAATAGACGACACCGGACGGCTTCTCGGCCGTTGGTTCCAAATCTCTTTGCCTGCGCTGCCTCTCTGCCTGCGCCACCTCTCTCTGCCTGCGCCATGCGGCCCGTAGTGCGTTGCCGGCGGTCTCTTACGGTCCGTTTCGGCCCCATGCCGACCGTGCGCGTCGGGTAATCCCGGCGGTTTTGGCAAACGGGTGGTGGTCGCGCCGGTCGCGCTTTGCAGCGCTGCCGGGGGCGCAAAGCGCGACAAACGGCATGGTCGTGTCGTGTCGAGCGACGCGCACCCGAAGCAGCAAGTCCTTGGCTGCTCGACACTTACGCGATTTACCGGACATAAAAAAGGATTTGGCACGTCGTTTGTTAGTAAGTAGGGAGGATTGTTAGTGCATTACGGCAAGAACAGTCCCCTTTGTCTTCCAGACAATCGCGATAGATTAGGCATGCATCCGATGAAAGCTCCAGGTCGCGTACAATCCGCTGGTGGGATCGTCGTTTTCCATCCTGGTGGTTCGTTGATGCGTCAGTTCGGCGTCTGGTCCGGCAGCCATCCGGGGTGCAACCTGGATTATTCTTCTGCCACGTCCTTGCTCGATATTCACAGGGCCTGCTACCACGCAGCGTTTGTGTTGATCGACGCGGTCGAGGATCCCCAGTTCGCTCGACTGGTGTTGCTGCAGGTGATGACAGATCGGGAAGCGCCGGCGGTAGCCGTTTACACAGAGGCTGCCGACGAGAGTCTGGAGTTGTTCGTTCGCACTCGCGGAGGCCTACTGGTGTTGGGTCCGATGAGCGACGCGTCCTGGGAGGGAGTGTTTGAAGGAATGCTCCAATTCAACACAATGGAATCTCGCCGCAGGCCGCTGAGGCAACGGCGAGCGGGAAAGGAGGCCGAGCGAGTGACTGCCGGTGTACCGGAACTAAGCTCGGGAGAACAGTGTACTGCCGGTTCGTGCCGGCCTAAATGAAAGACGGGAGAAGATGAACTCGATACTGAAACAACTACACAAGATGGGTGACGACGAGTTGTGCAGCATCTCGGAAGCAATTGACGGCGAACTTGACCGCCGCCAGGACCTTGCCGACGCGGTCCCGGAATCGGCCAGGCGAAGGGCCGTGCTGCGAGACAAGAGCTATCGGCAAAGTACCGGCTCATCGGCCATACCCGTTCGGATTGCAGGGATGAAGAAGGCACGCAAGATCCGCCGCGCCGCCTAGCGCCGCCACCCTTATATCGACCTGTGGCCCTGCTACCCGGTGGTGGCGGGGGACGCGGGTCCAGCAACAGACAGATTGGTTCAAGAGGAAACGACCATGAAAGACACCGAAAATACGCCCGTCAGCGAGCAACAGCTCCTGCAACAGACCCAGCAACTGCGGGTCTTCTGCGGAGACGACGACAAGGAAGACAGTGCAGAGGTGATCCTCGACTTCGAGCAGCACACCGAGCAGAAAGAGACCGAAGAGTATTGGGCGGGACGCAACCTTGCCCAGCGACGGTCTGCCCGAGTGGCCGCCTGAAACGCGGCAGTTTGATCACACTCTCGCAGAGAGACAAAGCGGCTGCGGTTAGCATCGCGGCGTCCGGATAGGAATCAGCAGTTATTACGAGTTAGCCGGTTTCCCACGAAGCCGGCACTAAGGGAGCAACAACCAAGCAGTAATCAGTGCGGACGGCTTTGACCCGGCTTGAAGGTCGGGTAGCAGCCGTCGCAGGTCCGGGCCGGTTCGGCGGCCGTGCCTTGGACCGAGACTTCGAGTCGCGATTACAAAACGGAGGCAAACGCCGATTCATGATCGACGAATCGCTTGACGACTGGCGGAGTGCTCTGCGGTTGTCGTGTCGGCGGTTCCTGCCTCCGGGAGTGTTCCCAGGTTTGACGGCCCGGCGTTGTCGGATTTCGGCAACGCAACGACCGTCGTGGACCGCCGATTGATACGACTCATCGCAGTTTACCCATTCGGGAGCGGGCAGATTCGTCGCCGTTGGATCTGGCAAGTTATCGCGCACTCGATATGGACGTTCCCGTCGGAAATCGTTCCACGAACGATTCCGATGGCTGCGCCGGCGGCGGAACCCGTCCGGCACAATAGAACCCGTGCAGTGAGGCGCACGGGAAAACGAGGCGGAACATGAGGCGTGGCCGGAGGCCAGCTTGCCCAACGCCGGGCGAGACCTCGGGCGATGCTCAGGGAAATCAGAGAAAGAGGATACCAATGAACGACAACACGATTTCACAGAGAGGCCGGCCGGTGTCGCCGGTTCCTCGGAAGCCTGCATTGCCGGTTGCCCTGCTGTATCCGGGTGATTCGCTGGTGCAGCAGATGTCCGCTTACCGCGGGGAGCGGCCGGCCTGCGAGTTTCAGTCGAGTCAGGCCGATTCGCCGTCCGAGTTGCATAAGTTGTTTCAAAACACGGCGATTTCCGTGATCGACGCAACGAGCGATCCGGACCGGGCCGTGGCCGCACTGGACCTGGCCACCGAGAGGTCGGACGGACACTACTCGGCCGCTTACACCGAGAAGGTCCACGAGGGATTGGAATTGTCGGTCCGCAGCCGCGGCGCGTTGCTGCTGCTCGGACCCCTGAGCCAGCTCGACTGGGAGGGATTGTTCGAGGCTGCGTGGCAGTCGGTTGGTCGCGCGTTCCGTTTCGGGTTCCTTGCCCAACAGCGGACCGAAAACGACGCCGCCTCGACGGTCGTCTGGCAGCCGAAACAAGATGCAGAACATTCGTCGCACAATAGATTTCGCAAAATCGCTTAACCTTTGTTAGGAGGCAAGACCATGCAACCGATCCGAAAGCGACTGAGTAAACTGGCAGAAGACGAACTCCTGGTGCTGAGCAAGGCCATCGACGGCGAAATGCTGCGGCGCCGGCACCTCCAAGACGCGGTCTCCGAATCGGTAGACCGTCGCGCTATGGAGCGAACGGAAAGCTACCACCGCGGCCACGAGTCCACGATGCCCGCCAGGGTAGCCAGTGTCCGCAAGTCGCAACAGCAGCGACGAGCCGCCTGAGCGGACCGAGTAGAAGAAAACATCCGTAGCGACCGCGCCCGCGCCGACCGTGGCCCGCGCCGACCGTGGCCCGCGCCGACCGTGGCCCGTCTGTTTCCACGCGGCGGGAGCAATCACTGCGAGACGATCACCTCGTCCTCCGGATCGAACTTCGGCAGGACGACGATCAATACGGTCATTCGCCCAACCGCCCTATGCCGCACGCCCGGGGGGATCAGGATGCAGGTCCCGGGGCGAACCGG
Source organism: Candidatus Nealsoniibacteriota bacterium (assembly GCA_013202865.1). Classification (GTDB taxonomy): domain Bacteria; phylum Planctomycetota; class Planctomycetia; order Pirellulales; family Thermoguttaceae; genus JABMRB01. The sequence continues at coordinate 9,506 of JABMRB010001217.1, forward strand.
CAGTAGATCGTCGTCCAGTTGCATCTTGGCGTCCGGGCCGCACTCGAGCATGTAGTAGAGTTCGGTCAACCGTCGGTGGTAGTGCAATTTCGCGTCGACGGTGATCTCCGTACGATGGACGGTGCCGGGAAATTCCGGCGCATCAACCAGCGCCCGGCGGGCCACTCCGCACGGACAGGACGTGCCGGGCAATCCGTCGAAGTCGACGATGCGGTATCGCTTTCTGGCGTTATCCATAGCCGTCGGGTAATTCTCGGGTGGTGGTCTCAAGCAGGGGTCTCGGGTAGGGGCCGTTCGCCGCGCATTCTACCAGTCAGGCTGTGACTGTGGGAACCCGAAATTGAAGACGGTGTCTTGCGAAGGGAGCAAAGCGGGGTAAGGTTTGCCGGTCAGCGAAGGATTATGCCCCACTGGCGCCTCGAAATACCCCGTTACAATCGTCAAGGCTTCGCCGCCTTGCGCCCGCGGAAATCTTTGCGCACAACCGGCCGTAAGCCTTTTACTGAAAATGCTTTCCGTACGCTCAAGCGCCCTTCCCAGGCTAGCCGATACCGTATCTGACCCTTCGCGAAGTACGCGTGCTGCCGTGGCACGCTCCGAGGGATGCGCCGGGTTTCCGGATCAGAAACTGAATCGAGTCAAGGAGTGGCTCGACCGTCCCGGCGCAGCACACCGTGAACTGCGGGTACCGACCCACCTTTCCCGCTCGCGATTGGAAACCACGCCTGAGTCGGTTCTTACCCATGGGAGAACCCGCGCACGTCTTGGAGTGCCGTTCGATGCCGATGGCACATTCGGCACTCCGGTTTGTCGTCGCAACCCTGGAACGCGCGTACCCCAGTTCAATGTAAAGGAGTTGTTGCTCAATGAAAGGGAAGCCCATTTTTGGAGCGCTCATGGTGAGCGTGGC
>JABMRB010001218.1 GCA_013202865.1 Candidatus Nealsoniibacteriota bacterium
GGTCGACTTTGTTTGGGCAACGTAGTCGGGCACGCCGTCGTAAACGTAGCAGGCGAAGTTCATCGAGGCGTCGTCCAGATAGGGGGCGGTTACCGAGTTGCCGTTCTGGTCGGCGGCAACGATCCGGTAGCGCACCAGCGTCCGGTTGGTGGCCTGGCTGGGGATCACCGCGGTGTAGATTCCGTCGCCGGCGACCGCGTCGGCCCCGTTGCCGTTGTCGTTCATCGACACGGTCGCCCAATTGGCCGGGTCCTCGAACGCCGGGTTGCGGTCCCGCGGGTAGCCCGAGGTATTATTCGGGTTGGCCTTGAGCGTGGAGATCGGCACGGGCAAGTAGGCGGGGATGTAGTCGCCCGGGGCGACGATTTGGTAGAGGAGATCGACGGCCGCGACGCCGTTCGGGTCGGTAACCGCAGCAGTGACGGTGATCGGCTGCCCGGTGATCGGCTGCTGCGGGGCATGGACTACGTTGCCGATCTGCGGCGCGGAGTCGGTCGAGAAGACGCTGTTTTGCTGCCCGGGCGTGGGCGTGGCTGCGGCGGGGTCGATCTCCTCGCCGGGCAGCGTGAGCGTGTCGTATCCGGAAGGCCGCCAGTTCCCCCCCAGGCCGTTGTCCAGCGAGGGGTGGATCAGTTCCATGGAACTTCCTTCACCGCGGGCGGCCACCGGCCAGGGGAAGTGGTCGGTGTAGGTGAGTTCGTCGATCGTATCGCCCCATCGATCGATCAATCGGATCCGCTCGCCGTCGCTGTCGAGGCGTCCGACCCACGGCCCCAAGGCGGCGGCGCCGAACTTCGCCTGGATCGTGGCGGGGTCTTCGGCCACCACCAGGTAGTCGCCGGCCAGCAGGACGGTTCCTTCGGCGAACCGGTAGCGAATTCCTTCGTCGAGCATCCAGCCGGACAGATCGATGTTGTGCGAGGTCGTGTTGAGCAGTTCGATGAACTCGGTCGGCACGGCGTTGTCGTCGGAGTCGTAGTGGACTTCGTTCATCACGACGAACCCGGCCGAATTGGATGCACCCGGCGTGGGCGATTGAAAGTAACGCGGCGTGGTATAGCTCGTGCTGCCGGCCAGTCGCGGCAGGATCAGCAAGTCGTTATCGGCCGCGCCGAAGTTCAGCCCTTGGATCGCAAGCACGTTGCGGCCGGTAACCAACTCGCCAATGTGGGCGCTGACGTTGAATTCCTCGTACTGAAGCGTCGCGGCGGCGTCGCGGGCGCCGGTAGCCGACGAGTTCCATCCGAGTGGGTCGGGGCCGAGCGGGTCAGGGGCGTTGCTCGATGCCACCGGTGTACCGTTGAGGTAGGCCACGAAACCGTCGTTGTACTTCATCTGCAACGTCAGCGAACTCAACGCGGATGCGTCGTTCACGTTGAACTCGATCCGCGTCCACAGCGACGCGTTGACCGCGTGCATCTCGGTCGCCACGTCCGTCTGCAAGGAGTCGCCGAAGCCGGGCGCGTCCAGGGCGAACCCGATGCCCGTGGTCGGCGAACCGGGGATCGAAACGTCCAGGCCCTCGTTCGGATCGCCGATCGACGGCAGCTCGCCCGCCTCCGAGTTGCTGAATCTCCAATCCATGGCGTGGTCGTGGTCGGCCGTGCCGCTGCGTTGCAAGGAATTGTCGCGGTTGCCGCCGGCGGAAACCGAGGAGTCGAGCCAGACGTCGTCGATCGTGAATTCGTGCCCGTCGACCGTCACATTGAAGTCCGCCAGACTGACGTCGTTGTAACCCCAGACGACGAAGTCGACCACCCGGCCGCCGTCGTCGATCAGCAGCACCCAACCCGGCCCCTGCGTGATCCAGGAAAACACGTCGTCCGGGGCGTCGCCCCAGTAGTTCTCGGGGTCCACGTCCGGGTCGTTATGTCGATAGAGGACTTGCCCGGCGGACATCGACGGGGATAAGTGCCAGTACGTGGGATGAACGTCGTTGATTTTGAAGTTACTGCTGTCGTTCACCGCCACCAGCCAGCCGGTCGTGTTGACCGTCTCAGGAGCGACGCACTGGATCTCGACGTAGTCCGGCGACGAGGTCGTCACCTCGGTGATCAGCACGGGCGAACGATTGGCGAAAGCGGACCAGTCCGCGTCGTCGAACCCGGCCTCGGTCCACCCGGTTCCCAGGGCCACGTCGTCGACGATGGGCACATGAAACGCGACTTGCGCCTCTTCGCGGATCAGGA
>JABMRB010001219.1 GCA_013202865.1 Candidatus Nealsoniibacteriota bacterium
GCTCTATACCGTCGACAACATGGACTTCGTGCTCCGCGACGCCTACATGTCGGGCTATAGCACCCGGGCTTTCGACTTGCAGCGGCTGTTGCACTACAGCACCTTCACCGCCAAGGGGTTGACGATCCATGAGCGCGGGCTCTCGGCACTGGTGCGGTTCATCTCGGTTCGGGCCGATCTATTCCGGGCGATCTACTTCCACCGGACCGTCCGTGCGATCGACCTGACATTGCAGGAACTCTTTGCCGAGAGCAAGCAGCACCTGTTTCCCGGCAATCCGCTGGAGCATCTCGATCGGTATCAGCAGTTCACCGAGTGGTCGCTGCTGGCCGAGGTCGGGCGCTGGCATCGGAGCGACGACTCGTCGCGGCGGCGGATGGGCCGGCGATGGCAGCGGTTCCTCAACCGAGAGATCCGCTGGAAGATGGCCTGCGAAAGGACGATCTTCTTTTCGCCGGGTGATCCGGAACGCAGCAGCGTGTTCAGCAACGAGAAGGTGTTCGAGGCCGCCTTGCGCGACAGCTTGCCGCCGGAGCTGCACGACGTGCCGTTGCGGGCGGACACGGCCCGGCACGTCCACCGCCCCGGCGCCCATGCACCGTCGGCCGGACAGAATTTCCTCTACGAGCCGACGACCGGCGACATCCGCAGCCTGGACGACCGCGAGTTGTTCCACCGGATCGCGATCAGCTATCGCATCTGCCGCGTCTATGCACAGGACGACCGCCACAACGCCCAACTGGCCGCCGCCATGGACCGGCTGACCGGCGGCGAGGGCGCCGACGACGTAACGAATATGTGATTCTTTGGAGTCTTGAGGTTAGCGATGAGAGTTCCCGTTCCACTCAGTGAAATGCTTCAGGGCATGAAAGTGCAGTCGCGAGACGAACCCTGTTACCTGGACGCGGTCATGGGCCGGGTCGAACAGGTTTCCAAGCACGACCTGCGGGCCGCCCACAACTACGAACGCGACGGCGTGCCCGGCAAGCCTTGTCCCGAGATCGAATTGGCCCGGCGGGTCCAGACCGAGCAGCAGAACTTCCTGCTGTTGCCCACGCCCTACGAGATCCACGAATACGGCATCATGGAGCGGTTCTGCCGCACGATCGAGGACGGGTGGATGTCGGAACGGTTGTTCGCCGCAATTACCGGCCCGGGCGCGTTCCGCCGCTTCAGGAACGAATCCCGTAAGCTGGGGATCGACGACGATTGGGCCGAGTATCGCTTGGCTGCCTTGAAGCAGATCGCCATCCAGTGGTGTACCGACAACGAGGTCGAGTACGTCGACGACATTTAGCACCATGGCAAAACCCCAACTCTACCACGACCTGAACTCGCAACTCGCCCGGCTACTCGACGGCGAGCGCGACTTGATCGCCAACGCCGCCAACACGGCCGCGCTGATTTTTCAGACGCTGCCCGGCCTGAATTGGGCCGGGTTCTACTTCCTCCAGGGCGACGAACTGGTGCTCGGCCCCTTTCAGGGTAAACCCGCCTGCGTGCGAATCCCGACCGGGCGCGGCGTCTGCGGTACGGCCGCCGCACGACGTGAGACGGTGCGGGTCGACGACGTGCGTCAATTCCCCGGCCATATTGCCTGCGACACGGCCTCGCAATCCGAAATCGTCCTGCCGATCGTCACCGCCGACCGATTGATCGGCGTGCTCGACCTCGATAGCCCGTCCGTCGCGCGGTTCGACGCCGAGGATCAGGCCGGGCTGGAGAAGCTGGTCAAGACGTTCGTCGCAGCGACGCAGTTCAATCCCGGGTGATTCGATTCAGTGGTTGACCATTTCGGCTCGCATCCGGTAAACTGCCAGGGGCCTTAAGGCCCCTTCCCGGCGAAGCCGGTAGTAGGCCCGGCATTTATGCCGGGTTCGCAGAGGCGGCAGTAGTCTACTTTCTCAACGGAACCACCATGCCCGACAACCACAACCAATACGAAAACCCGCTGATCGCCCGATACGCCTCGCCGCAGATGAGCGAGACTTGGAGCCCGCAACGGAAATTCTCGACCTGGCGACGGCTCTGGGTCGCGCTGGCCGAGGCCGAGATGGAACTCGGGCTGCCGATCACGCCCGAACAGATCGCCGAATTGAAGGCACACGTCGACGACGTCGACTTCCAGCTCGCGCGAGAACACGAGCAACGGCTGCGGCACGACGTCATGGCTCACGTCCATACCTACGGCGACGCCTGCCCCGACGCCCGGGCGATCATCCACCTCGGCGCGACGAGTTGCTTCGTCACCGACAACACCGACGTGATCCTGCTACGCGACGCCTTGGTGCAGATCCGCGACCGCGTAGTGGCCGTGATCGACGTCCTGGCGAAGTTCGCTGCCGAGTATCGCGACTTGCCCTGCCTGGGGTTCACTCACATGCAGCCGGCCCAGCCCATCACCGTGGGCAAACGGGCGTGTCTCTGGGCCTACGACCTCGTGCTCGATCTGGCCGAGATCGAACATCGCCTGGCCGCGCTCAAGGCCCGGGGCCCCAAGGGCACGACCGGCACGCAGGCCAGTTTCCTGGAACTCTTCGACGGCGATCACGAGAAGGTACGGCAGTTAGAACGGCGGGTATGCGAAAAGATCGGTTTCGACGAAAGCTACGCCGTGACCGGGCAGACCTACCCGCGGAAGATCGATTCGCAGGTGCTCGGCGTCCTCTCGGGCGTTTGCCAGAGTGCCCACAAGGCGGCGACCGACTTGCGGCTGCTGGCCCATCGCAAGGAGGTCGAGGAGCCGTTCGAGAAGGAGCAGATTGGTTCTTCGGCAATGGCCTACAAGCGGAACCCGATGCGGAGCGAGCGGATCTGTTCGCTAGCCCGGTTCGTCATGTCGCTCGAATCGAGCCCGGCCGCAACGCTGGCCACGCAATGGCTCGAACGCACGCTCGACGACAGCGCCAACCGCCGGCTCGTACTGCCGCAAGCCTTCCTGGCAGCCGACGCCGTCTTGATCCTCTATCAGAACGTCGCCACCGGCCTGGTCGTTTACCCCAAGGTGATCGCCGCGCAGCTTGACGCCGAACTGCCCTTCATGGCAACCGAAAACATCCTCATGGCGGCGGTAACCGCTGGCGGAGATCGTCAAGAACTGCACGAGCGGATTCGGCAGCACAGTGCGGCGGCCGGTGCCATTGTCAAGAATCGGGCGGAGCCAAACGACTTATTCGAACGACTCCGCAAGGACGAGGGATTTGCGACGGTTGACTTGGATGCATACAAGGACGCCTCCCAGTTCGTCGGCCGGGCCCCGCAGCAAGTCGACGAGTTCATCGCCGAAGTAGTCGAGCCGATCCGGTCGCGATATCCCGAGGCGCTGGGCGGCACGGCGGAAGTGAATGTGTAGGGGCTAATATAGGAGTGGCTGGGGTCGGACTGCGAGGAACGAGCGGGGAGCCCCCAGATCGTTGCAACTGGGGGCTCGCGGCTCGTCCCTCGCGGCTCGACCCCAGCCACCCATCAGCCGGTCGCAGGCAA
>JABMRB010001220.1 GCA_013202865.1 Candidatus Nealsoniibacteriota bacterium
GTTCGGAGTCGTTGAGCGTGCCGGCCGGGTCCGGATGCAGCAACGCGCCGTCCGGATTGAGCACGAACAGTTGGCCGATGCCGGGCCGGCTGCGAACGATCTGCCTCAGACGGTCCGGATCGTAGCTGTCCAACTCGGTCAATTCGAGCAGTTCTCGCTCGCGTCGCTGAAAGTGCTTGGTAACCACCAGGTCGACGTCTTCAAGCCTCTCCAGCGCCAAGCCGGTCAAGCGTTGCCGGGCCATCCCCTGCTCATCGCGCGCAAGCCGCCATCCCAGCCATGCCAGCATCGCCAGCGGCAAACACACGATGAGCGAGAAAAGGATGATCTGTTTGGTGGCCACGGATTCTCGGTGGTTGTCGTTGGATGGGCCCATCCTAACAAATTCAACGTCTTGGATCAAATCCTAACGCTTGCCCCCGCTGAAGTGGAAGGTTGGAAGCTGCTGCGTCGTGCCTTCGTGCTGATGCAGACGCATACTCTTACGGCTACGTGCCCAGTCCTTGCCGTCAAGATGTTTGGCCTGGTCCAAGTTGGCACCGCTACGCATCCGGAGTTTTTCCGACTTGTACAAGTCAGCATTCGTTCCCAGATATCGGCCGTTGGCTTCCAGCACCCGTCGAGCTCCGGCCACGTCGCCCTTGTCGCGTAATGCCGTTGCTAGCTTGTTCTGCTCGTTGGCTACCTGCAGCACGCACTCGGCCATCACCGCGGCCTTGGTCTTCCGCTGGACCACGTCCTTCGACAGATCGAAGTTTACGCTGACCGTACTGCTGAGCCGGTCGGTGGTCTTCGTCTCCATGTTGGCGTACGAAATGTCGACCTGGGCAATCTGCCGAGTCTTTCCGGCTTTGCTAGGCGGCAGTTCCACCTCCAACATAACGTACTTCTCTTGCTCGCTGTAGAGCTGGTTCAATTTCACAATCACCTGGCGACCGTTGATCTCCGCTTCGCGGCCCAGCACTCGCACCGGCCGGATCTCGGGGCTGATGTTGATCGTGATGCTCACTTCCTGGGCAACCACCGAAAGCACATGGTCGAACTCGAAATTGAAGACTTTGGCGAGGTCTTCGGCCTTTTCGATGAAGATATGGTTTCCATCGCTACGTTGGGCGAGTTGGGACATTAGGTCTTCATTGTAACCGAGGCCCAGGCCCATGGTAGAGACCGAGATGCCTTCTTTGATCAGCGAAGAGCCCAATTCGCCCAGGGCACTGGGAGTTTGCGGGCCGACGTTGGCCAGCCCGTCGGAGAGGAGGATCACTCGGTTGACGCGGTTGCGGTCGATGAACTTCCGTAGCTCGGCCGCCCCTTTGCTCACCCCGGCAAACAGGGCCGTCGATCCGCCGGAGCTGATCTCCCGGATCTTCCGGCAGACCGCCTCCTTGTCGGTTAGTTTGGTGGCCGGCACCAACACTCTGACCGTCGAGTCGTAGACCACCACCGAAACGATGTCGTTGCTATCGAGCCGCCGCACGGCCCAAATAGCGGCCTCCTTGGCCTTGGCAATCTTGGTGCCCGACATCGACCCCGACTTGTCCAGCACCAACGATACGTTGACCGGCGTGCGGTCCGCTGTCGACGACATCTTGAACCCCGTCAGCCCGACCTTGACGAACGTCGTCTGTTTCTTTTCGGCCAACAGCGTGGGCTGGGCCATCGAGACGTCGAGTTTGACCTGGGCGGCCATCAGCCACGAGGGCGTCGCCGTCACGGCCAGCATCAGCACCGCACACCACAGCTTCACAGATCTGCACATCGCAACACTCCTTTACTAAACGGGTAGAAACACACCGGCGTTGCCGCCACACACCCGAATTGTATGCGGTATCCCCAAACGAGTGGTCAGATCGGTGTCATAAAGTTGTAAGAAGTTTGTAAGAATGCTGACGCTTCCGTTTCCGGATACAGAACTCTTGCTTGTGGCCCTCAGACGGATGAACGAGAGAACAACACCTGCACCTCGGGTGGGTAAGGGCACCTGTAACGGACATGATCGAAAACACTAACGCGCCTCGGTCACATCGACCTGGAGCAGTCTCAGTAAACGTATGGCCAAGATGAGACGTGTCGAAAATGGACCGTATTTCGGGACTCTAATCGCCAGCCACCTCTTACGTCGCGTGGATAATCGAACCCCGGTCCGATTTGGCCGCCCACACGCCGCCGTTGCCCAGAGCTAACCCGTTGCAGGACAATAACTTCGACAGGACAGCCAGCAACTACCCCTACTACGGGGGGCTTGATGCTGGGTGGATGATGCACCCCAACTGCGCGATTTGCACCCCTACATTCTCATCGGGCTGCTAGCATGCCGCTGCAAGTCTGCCGACAACCCACGTTTTGAGGTTTCCACCGGCGGGGGGTCCTGGTAAGATTCGCCGCCCCTGGGCAAAGACTGGAATCGCTTACGCCTTCTCAGCAACCGGACATGGAAGTCCTCATGCATCTGAGACCCCCCGCGAGATCCTCGCTGACGATCATCATCCCGGCCTACAACGAAGAGGCCGGCATCGGCAAGACCCTGCAATCGCTCCGCGGCGAACCGGGTCTGGCCGGTGCCCAAATCGTCGTAGTCGACGATGGTTCCTCCGACCGTACGGGCGAAATCGCCGCCGAACATGGGGCCACCGTGATTAGCAACTGGACCAACCTTGGCTACGGCGCATCGCTCAAACGCGGTATCCTCGCCACCGATTCCGAACTGATCGCATGGTTCGACGCCGACGGGCAACACGATCCGGGCGATCTGGCCGAAATGGTCCGGCGCCTCGACCGCGAGCGGGCCCAAGCCGTCATCGGTGCCCGCGGTCGGCTTAGCCACGTTGTCCGCCAGCGGGTCATCGGCAAGCGGATTATCAAGTGGGCAGCCGAAGCGGCCGTCGGCCGGCGGATCCCCGACGTCAATTGCGGGCTACGCGTGTTCCGTCGCCGGGCCCTGATCCCCTACCTGGGTCTATTACCCGATGGCTTCTCCGCATCGACCACGAGCACACTGCTGTTCGTGAAACAGAACGCGCACGTCGTCTTCCATCCGGTTCACGTGAGCCAACGGGTGGGAAAGAGCTCGGTCCGCATGATCCGCGACGGGTTCCGCACACTGCACACCATCCTGAGAATCACGATCATGTTCAACGCCCTGAAGGCGTTCAGCATGCTCGCCGGGCTGATGATCCTCTGCGGGCTGCTCTACGGTGCGGTGCTCAGCCTGATCCAAGGCGACGGGTTTCCCGTGCTGGCAGCGTTGACCGTCTTGATGGGCGTGCAGATATTCTGCCTGGGAGTGGTCTGCGATCAGATCAGCGCGATGCGACTGGAACGCTTACGGGCGGGTGAACGGCCGGAGGAAGATGAAATCGACGTAGATCAAAAGAAAGCTGCCTGATGTGCGGAATTGTGGGTGTCTACGACTATTGCGGAAAGCCACACGCGATCCGCACGGACGTGTTCGACCGGATGGTCGACTCGCTGGCGCATCGTGGGCCCGACGGCCGCGGCACCTGGCATGACGACGGCATCGCCCTGGGGCACCGCCGGTTGGCGATCCTCGATCCCACGCCCGCCGGTGCCCAGCCGATGCGCGACCCGCAGCGCTCGCTCGTGGTGACCTACAACGGCGAGATCTACAACTTCCGCCAACTCCGCGACGAACTCTCTGCACACGGCCACCGCTTCCGAACCAACTGCGACACCGAGGTGCTACTGGCGGCTTATGCCGAGTGGGGCACCGAGGCCGTCTCGCGACTCAACGGGATCTTCGCCTTCGCGCTATGGGACGCCCCGCGGCGACGTTTGTGGATGGCACGCGACCGGCTGGGCGTTAAGCCGCTATGCTATTCGTTTCAGGGCGGCGTGTTCCGATTCGCCAGCGAAGTGAAGGCGTTGCTGGCCGATCCCGAGTTCCGCCGTCGGCCGTCGCCGGCCGGGATGGACGCGTTCCTTTCGTTCGGATTCGTGCCGGCCCCGCTCTCCGCGTTTGCCGACGTGGCCCAGCTTCCGCCGGCGAGTGAGTTGTTGATCGAAAATGGTGCGAGTAAGTTGCGGCAATACTGGCGACCGTCGATGGCCGAGGTGCCGTGCAGTAGTGCCGAGGCCCAGGAGCAGTTCGCCCATCATATACACGAGGCGGTCTCGCGACAGATGGTGGCCGACGTGCCGTTGGGTGGGTTTCTTTCCGGAGGAATCGACTCGGCGGCCGTGGTCTCCGAGATGGCCGCCGACAACACGGAACCGGTCCATACGTTCTCGGTGAGCTTTGCGGAGAAGAGTTTCGACGAGGGCCCGGCCGCGGTCGCCACGGCCCGGCAGATCGGCACGCAACACCGGCAGATCGACGTCGAATTGAACCTGGAAGAGACGCTCGACCGCTTTGTGGATCACTGCGACGAGCCGTTCGCCGATTCGTCGTCGCTGGCCGTCTATCATCTCTGCCGCGTGGCCTCCAGCGAGGTGAAGGTGGCACTGTCTGGCGACGGGGCCGACGAACTGCTGGCCGGTTATCCGACTTATTCGGCGACCTGTCTGGCGGCCGCCTACCGACGCTTTCCCCGTTGGTCCCGGGCGTGGGTCCGCCGGCTGGTGTCGGCCATGCCGGTCTCCGAGAAGCGATACGCCATGCACCAGTTCGCCAACCGGTTCGTGCTCGGGGCCGAGGAAGGCGAAGGTCGGGACTTCAGTTCGTGGCGCGTGCATTTTCGCCACACGGACAAGCAGACGGTCTGCAAGCCGCATTTTTTGCAGCGGCGCGACGACCCGATCGAGCTCTACGCCGCCGCGTATCGCGACGCCCCGGACGCCCAAAGCCGGCTCAAGCGCATGTTGTACGCCGACCTGGCGTTCTACCTGCCCAACGACATGCTGGTGAAGGTCGATCGGATGAGCATGGCCCATGGGCTGGAGGTCCGCGTGCCTTTTTTGGATCACCAACTGGTGGAGTATTGCGTCGGGTTGCCGAACCGGCTGCTGGCCCGGCTGCCACTGCCGCGACGCAACAAGCTGATCCTGCGTCGGCACCTGAACCACAAGCTCGGCGGCGGCGTTGCCCGGCGTCGCAAGACCGGGTTCAACGTACCGATCGAAAAAGCGATGCGTGGCCCGTTCCTGTCCCGCTTCCACGACGTCGTCACCGCCAAGCCGTTTTGCCAGGACGGACCGTTCGACGTACCCCGGCTGGTCGAATACGCCCGCCACCACGCCGACCGCTCGATCGACGCCGGTCACGCATTGTTCGGCGCGATGGTGTTGGCGCATTGGTGGGAGCGTTGGTTGTGAATAATGGGGAGTTTTCAGTTTTCAGTTTTCAGTTTTCAGTTATCGGGCATTACCGCGAACTGTCGTGCCGGGCGTGTGCAGAAACGAAGTCCAGACTCTGAAAACTCGTAACTGACAACTGACAACTGAAAACTCACCTTCGGAGATATTGATGCGAGTTGCCCCGAAAGCAAGACCACGTTGCCCCTCGGCCCCGCTGAGAAGAGTGCCGGCGAAACCCGACGAATCGTTCGGTGCGTTGCGGCCCGGGCCGTTTCAACGACTGATTATCGCCCTGACCCGTCGGCTGCCCCCGGGCTGGCTCTTCCTGCGGATCGGCTTCCTGCTGCGGAAGTTGGTGATGCGATCCGCCCGTCGCGTGTTCGACGCCGAAGTCTACGGTCAGGCGATGCGGCTGCACCCGCACGATAACCTGTGCGAAAAACGCGTGCTGTTCACGCCGCAACTATTCGACGTCGTCGAGCGGGAGACCTTGGCCGCGCGGATGCACGGGGAGTTCACGTTCGTCGACGTCGGGGCCAACGTGGGCGTCTACAGCCTGTTCGTCGCCGGCAAGGCGGGGCCCGGGGCTCGCATCGTGGCCGTCGAGCCGGACCCCGAGGTCTTCGGCCGGCTCAAGTTCAATCTGACCGCCAGCGGTCTGGGTAACGTCACACCGGTCGCCCGGGCGATCGGCACGGAGAGGGGCCGTGCGACGCTCTTCGTCGACCGGGCCAACCGCGGCCAAAACAGTCTGATCGCCAACGGCGGCAGCGGCGTCGAGGTAAGCTGCACGACGCTCCTGGGCCTGCTCGACGATCACCGCATCACCACGCCCGACGCCATGAAGATGGACATCGAAGGCTTCGAGCACGACGTATTGCAGGACTTCTTCACCACGGCGACGCCGGAGCGATTCCCGCGGCTGTTGATCCTCGAAAACTCCCACAAAGAGCCGCTGACCGAAGCCGTCCAATTAGCCATCTCCCACGGCTACCGCGTGCTGACGCGGACGCGGATGAACGTGATTCTGCATCGGTGACAGCCGCTTGCGGCTTAGCAGTTTCTCGCACCAGGCTGCTAAGCCGCAAGCGGCCCACGTGGCCGGCACAAGTATTTTCCCATCTTGAACTGTGCCAAGAATCGGACTCATTCCTTCTTGTCGAGTTTCTGTGTTGCCAGCAGAATCGCTGGCGGAACGCGGGCCCTTTGCGAAGGTGACTTACCGCGGCTGTGGACAAACGAGAAGATGGTGCCGATCAAGCATCGTCCGTGAACAAACCAGAAGATGGTGCCGATGATGCATCCGCAAAACAGACCAGAGCCGCCGAACAACATCAGCCATAGCGTCATCCACGGGTCTTGGGGGCCAACGACCAGCGCCCACGCAGAGAGTGTCATGCATCCAACGACCGCGCCAACCAACGAGGGCGGCCAGTGCTCTTGGAAGAACGGTCCGCCGGAGGCCGCGCGTCTGGCATTTCCGGTGTCGAGTTTGGCTTTTGTTCGTGGTCCATTTTCCAGTCGTCAAAACAAATCGATCATCTGCTCGCCGCCGTGGTCCGGGTTTCCGACGAGCTTTTGACTGGCCGGGTTGACGACGAAATCGAGGGCCTCCAGCGGAATCTGACCGATCAGCACGGGGCATTCGTCCGGCAGTTCGGCAACTTCCGCCAGACAGTCGCGTCCTTGGATCGTCAGCCGAACGGCCTGGTAGATGCCGAACTGGGCCGTTCCCGCCGCAGTCCGGGCACTTCGGGTCCGAGTGCGCTGCAGCCCCAACTGCTCGATCAGCTTTCGCGGCATCGACAGCATCGTGGCGCCCGTATCCACCAGGGCATCCGGTACCTCAATGACACGAACGTCCTCGGCGGCGATCGCCTGCCGCCCTAGATCATGCACGTCCCAGAGATTCTCGATCCGTGCCGGCACGGTCACTTTGCCCGTCGTTTCGATCTCCATCGACGGTCTCCTTGGTTCAGCGTGATGGCGGCACGCAGACTTCACCATCAATTGTAGCAACCTCCCGTTGCGGGAGCAACCCACAGGGGGCGTAGCGGGCCGGGAATCCCCGCAAATCGCCCGGTTCCTGCTGAAGGACGCTCCCCGTTTCTGCCGATACTGCCGGTGACGTCGCGCCGACGGTGGCGCGGCGACTTGCACCTGGCACAAGGGCAGCGGCGATGGATCATCTTCGACGGGCGCGGCGGTTGGATTCGGTTGAAAAACTGCACGCGGGGCCGGGCAGCGTCTCGATTAGCGTCGGCGCCGCGAAGCTGACGGTGAACTTGGGGTACGTGCAAGTCTCCAACGCCGAACTGGTGGCCGTGCTTGACGACGCGGTGCAAAGGCTGACGGGCCAACAGTGGCGGCGGGATGCGGCGTAGGGGGCGTGCGTGTGGGAACAGTGGAAAAGCAGTGGCACCGGCGTCTCACCGGTGATACCCAGGTTGAGGCGCCGCCACGAGTTTCATCGTAAGTTCCCTCACACCGGCGAGACGCCGGTGCCACTGCTCTTCCACTATCCTCCGCTCCCGGTGGGGCTTGGCGCGATGTCTTTCTCGGCCTACAATGCCCGGCGGTGATCGGCTTGCGCAGCGGCCGGTTTGCAATGCGGGCGTCTTGCTGGACGGGCGAAAAGAACCCGATCAATCGGGCCACTACAAACCGAGAGGGAGGTCTCCATGCCGCAAGCTATTGTCGATCCGGGTGAACTGCGACGCTTTGCGAAGAACCTCAAAAAGTTCAACTCCGACGTGCAGGACCGCATCGCCATGCTCGGGGCCCAGTTGGACGCCCTGGGCAGGACCTGGCGCGATCAGGAGAATAAGAAGTTCGTCCAGGAGTTCGAGCAGCACATCCGCTCGATCGCGCGGTTCGTCGAGGTAACCGAACAGCACATCCCCTATCTGCTGCGAAAGGCCGAGACCATCGAGGAGTATCTGCAACAACGCTGAAGCGAGCGAAAAAAGGGGACTGGCTCCGAGCAGCCCCCGACGTGGATTTGCCGGAAGACGTCGCGGCTCGGTGCCTGTCCCCTTTTTCCGCGCGAGGTGAGACAACAGTGGCCCCATCTGCAAACATCACGTCGATCGATACCGTCGAGACATTGGCAACCGCGGTAAAGCGGTTCCAGACCGACGCCGCCAACGTCCTGGACGACCTGGGGATCCAGGTCCATCGGGCGCAGGAGTGGGTCCAGCACGACCGCAAGCAGTACTGGGCCCGTGAGGTCCACCGGAACTCGGAACGGGTGGCCGAGGCCAAGATCAATCTGCAACGGGCGATGACCATGCGCCGGCTGGACAACTACCAGCCGGCCTGCCGCGAGGAAAAGAAGGAACTCGAAAAGGCACGACACCGGCTGCGGGTCTCCGAAGAGAAGGCCGAGGCCGTCAAGCGTTGGTCCCGAGCGGTCGATCAGGCTGTGCTAAAGTATAAGAGTGGCGCGAGCCGGTTAGCACACTGGCTCGAGGCCGACGCACCCAAGGCGCTGGCCGTACTCGGCCGGCTGACCCTGGCACTGGAGGCCTACATGGCGGTGCAGTCGCCGGTCGACGTGGCCCCGTTGGCCCAGGCGCTGACGGCCGCGCTGGAAGGCGATCCGTCTTTACCACCGGAAGAGGAAGAGCCGCCGAACGACCGGAAAGAGGTTTAGCGGTCGCCGGCACGGCGACATCGGAACTGTACCCAAGGAGCTGCCGCAATGAAATCATGGGACCTCAGCACGAGTACCGCGAAGTTGGATCGTGCCGTGCGGATGCTCCGCCGCGCGCGTGCCGACGCGTTGGAACATTGGGACGACCAGACGCACCACAAGTTCCAGGAGAACCACCTGGATCCGGTCGAGCCGGTCGTCCGAACCACGCTGGACGTTGTGCATCGCCTGGAGCAGGTGTTGAGCAAGGCACAGCGCGAGTGTGAAGGATACTGAGAACGTACGGCTTGCCGCTTAGCACTACCGTGGCACGCACCCCACGGAACGCAGTCCGTGGGCGTTGGTTTCGACGCGGGAGTTGCACGTGAGTACGAACCTGTGAACACGAACATCGCATGACCAAACCACTCTCCCCCAATCTGCCGCAAGAATCGCTCGACGAGATGGCTCGTCTGGTGGCCGAGCGCGTGCCGGCCGAGATGGCGATCCCTGCCGAGTATGCCGCGGCGAAAGAAGCGACTGAGGAGAAGTTCGCCGAGGCTCGCCGGCAGACCGACCGGCAGTACGAAGAGGACAAGGCGGCCAACGAAGCGCAGTACGAATCGGCACGTCGCGACGTGCTCAAGCGGTTTCGCACGGACGACCGCACCACGCAGCAGGAGTACGAGCGGCTTCGCAGCGAAGTCGTTTCCAAATCGGACGCGGCCGAAACCGACCGAAAGCAGCAGTTGCAGGAGGCCCAATGGGAGGCCTCGACGATCTTCGAGGCCACCAAGGACGGGCCGGCTATCGAACTGGGCGAAATCGAGAAGCGGCTCATCGCCGGGCAACAGGAGTTCGAGTCGATCGGGCAAGGGGCCGTCGCGATGTTGCGCCGCCGGAAGCAATGGCGCGAGTATCCCGCGCAACCCCCGGGCGATGCACCGCAGGACGTCGAGCCGGCTCGCCGGTTCGCCCAACTCCTTGTCCAGTCGCGCAGCCAAGGCCGGGCGCTGGCGGCCCTGTGGGTTTCCGGCACGTTTGAAGGGGGCTGGCCGGTGATGCTGTTGCTGGGCCTGTGGCTCGTGGCAATGATCCCGGCCTACTTCATCGGGAGTTCGGTCTGGTGGCACTGGTTAGCTTTCAGCGGCGCGGCCGCGGTGGTCGCCTGGATCGCGCTGGAGATCTGGCTCTATCGCATCGCCCGGCGACAATCGGCCGAAGGCTATCTGGCGCTGAAGCAGACGATTGCCGAGGCCGACGTCGGCGGCGGGGTCGTGCTGCAGGCGGCCCGGGTTCAGTGCAAGCAGAGAAACGAAGAGATTCTCCGGCAGCGCGACGAAGCACTCAAGGAAGCCGACGAGGAATTCTCCGCCGCGATGACCAAGATCCACGATCGCAAGCAGGCCGACCTGGAGCAACTCCACGGCAAGTATCCGCCGCTGCTGGCCCAGATCAAGGCCCGGCACGACCGCGAAATGGACGAAGCCCGGCAGCGCCACGATCGGCAGCACGAAGAAACCGAATCGCAATACGCGGCCGACTCCAACCGGCTGACCGAGGAATACGCCCGCGAGAAGTCGGAAAACGAGCAACGTTATCGGGACGACTGGCAGGCGATGCAAACGCGCTGGACCTCGGGCATCGCGCAAATCCACGCCACGCTCGACGGCGCGAACGAAGCCTGTCGCCTACTGTTTCCCGCCTGGGACGCCGTCGATTGGGACCGGTTCACGCCGCCGACGGAAGTCCCGTCGGCGATTCGGTTCGGCCGGTACGACGTCGCGTTGGAGCAGCTCGAAGGCGGCGTTCCCAAAGACGAGCGGCTGCTGACGGAACGGACCGAATTCGAGTTGCCCGCCATGCTGCCGTTTCCCCGGCGCTCGGCGCTCTTGTTCAATACTACCGGCGGTGGCCGCGACCGGGCGGTCGAAGCGATCCGCTCGGTGATGCTGCGGATGCTCGCGTCGCTGCCGCCGGGCAAGATCCGCTTCACCATCGTCGACCCGGTCGGGCTCGGCGAAAACTTCTCGGCCTTCATGCATCTGGCCGATTTCGACGACCAGATCGTCACCAGCCGCATCTGGACCGACCGCGTCCACATCGAGCAGCGGTTGACCGACCTGACCGAACACATGGAGAACGTGCTGCAACTCTATCTCCGCAACGAGTTCGACACGATCCAGGAGTACAACGACTTCGCCGGCGAGATGGCCGAGCCGTATCGCGTGCTGGTGATCGCCAACTTCCCGACGGCCTTCTCCGACGGCGCGGCCCGGCGGCTGGCGAGCATCGTCGCCAGCGGGGCCCGATGCGGCGTCTACACCGTCTTGAGCGTCGACGACAAGCAGCAGATGCCGCGGGATTTCCATCTGGCCGATTTGCAGTCGCAGGCGGCCACGCTCGTCTGGCGCAACGGCCAATTCACGCGCAAGCACGCCGACTTCGGCCAACTGCCGCTCGTGCTCGACGAGCCGCCCGAAGCGGGACTATTCACCCAGATCGTCCGCAGCGTGGGGCGCCAGGCGCAGGACGCCGACCGCGTCGAGGTGCCGTTCGATTGTGTCGTGCCCGAGCGATCGCAGTGGTGGACCGCCGACAGCAGCGCCGAGATCGACGTGCCGCTGGGACGTGCCGGGGCGCTGAAACTGCAACACCTCAACCTGGGCCGCGGCACTTCGCAACACGTGCTGCTCTCGGGCAAGACCGGCTCGGGCAAGTCGACCCTGCTGCACGCACTGATTACCAGCCTGGCGATCCGCTACAGCCCCGATCAGGTCGAGCTCTACCTGGTCGACTTCAAGAAGGGCGTCGAATTCAAGGCCTACGCCACGCATCAGTTGCCGCACGCCCGGGTGATCGCCATCGAAAGCGAGCGGGAATTCGGCCTTAGCGTGTTGCAGCGGCTCGACACGGAGCTGAAGACCCGCGGCGATCTGTTCCGCAATCTGGGCGTGCAGGATCTCAAGGGATTTCGTGCCGCGAAGGCCGAAGTCGCCATGCCGCGAATCCTGCTGATTATCGACGAGTTTCAGGAACTGTTCGTCGAGGAAGACCGCATCGCACAAGATTCGAGCCTGCTGTTGGATCGGCTGGTCCGCCAGGGCCGGGCGTTCGGCATCCACGTGTTGCTCGGGTCGCAGACGCTGGCCGGGGCCTATTCGCTGGCCCGCAGCACGATCGGGCAGATGGCCGTGCGGATCGCCCTGCAATGCAGCGACGCCGATGCCCACCTGATCCTCAGCGAAGAGAACACGGCCGCCCGGCTGCTGGCCCGGCCCGGCGAAGCGATCTATAACGACGCCAACGGGCAGTTCGAGGGCAACCATCCGTTTCAGGTGGTTTGGCTCTCGGACCAGCAACGCGAGGCCGTGCTCGGCGACGTTCGCCAATTGGCCGACGAGCGACAATTGGTTGACGGGCGGGACTACCGCACTACACCGCCGATCGTTTTTGAGGGTAACGTACCGGCCGATCTGAGCCGGAACCATACACTCGGCGATTTGCTCTCGGCCGACGCGTGGCCCGAGCCGTCGCGGTCGCAACGTGCATGGCTCGGCTCGGCCGTCGCGATCAAGGACCCGACCGCCGCGGTCTTCTCGCGTCAAGGTGGCAGCAACCTGATGATGGTGGGCCACCGGGAGGAAGCGGCGATGGGTGTGTTGGCCGCCGCGATGATCGGTCTGGCGGCGCAATGTCGGCCGGGTGATGCGAAGGGCGGTGTGCCCGGTGCCCGGTTCTACGTGCTCGACGGCACGCGGCCCGACGTACCGGAGGCCGGATATTTCAAGCGTCTGGTCTCGGCACTGCCGCATGCGACGCGCGTGGCGGTCGCCCGCGAGGCGGCCGACGCGATCGCCGAGTTGGCCGGGGAACTTTCGCGTCGTGAAGAGGCGGGCGTGGACGACGCGCCGCCGATCTATCTGGTCATCTACGACGTCGCCCGGTTCCGCGAGCTGCGGCGAGCCGACGACGATTTCGGCTTCTCCAGTCACGACGACGACGCGCCGCCGAATTCCGCCAAGCAGTTTGGCAACATTCTGCGCGAAGGTCCGCCGCTGGGCATCCACACGCTGCTATGGTGCGACACGTACAACAACGTCAACCGCTGGTTCGACCGCCAGGCGTTGCGCGACCTGGAACTTCGCGTCCTCTTCCAAATGAACTCCAGCGACTCAAGCAACCTGATCGACTCCCCCGCCGCCGCCCGGCTAGGCGTTCACCGCGCGATCTTCTACAACGAAGGGCTTGGGCATTTAGAGAAGTTCCGTCCCTACGGCCTGCCGGCGGATGAATGGCTCGAGCAGGTGAGGGAGGGGTTAGGGGCGAGGGATTAGGGGCGAGGGGTGAGTGTCACGCGTGGCGATGACGGCTAGCCGAGGGCGGAAGCCCACGGAGATCGAGAACCGATCGACGCTGCCTGCTCGGCCGTAGGGTGCGTGCAGCGCACCGACCAGAGAGTCTCTAAGGTATTCGGAAACTCCATCCCGGTTTTGTCGAGCAACTACCTGCTTGTTAGCTCCAGGGATCGTAGTCTAATTCGTAAATTCCGAAATTCCCAAATTCCGGGGACACCATACTAGTTTCTCTTGATTTCCGGAATTCCAACAATCAACGCGTACTCATTTCGGATCTTTAGACGCGTTGTCTGGCGAGACCGAGAAGAATCCGCCGCCCGAACCACCGCCCGAACGGCCGACGACCGGTAGGACACTAATAACAAAGGGCGTCTGGGACTCCTCTGGGTCACCGGACTCGACGCGCTGAATGACTTCCTCGATTTCAATTCCGATTTCAATTCCGGGGACACCATACTAGTTTCTCTTGATTTCCGGAATTCCAACAATCAACGCGTACTCATTTCGGATCTTCCAACGCGTTGTCCGGCGAGACCGAGAAGAATCCGCCGCCCGAACTGCCGGTGACCGGTATGACACTAATCACAAAGGGCTCCGAGGGCTCCTTGGGGTCGCCGGATTCGACGCGCTGAATAACTTCCTCAATTTCGTCGTGCGTCGCGCGAGTCTGGCGGATGATTAGCACGGACCGGGCAATGACCAGCGTGCGAGTAGGTTGTTCCGCCTCGAAACCCATCGCGGTTGCGGCCCCGATGTTCGACAGATCGGGTGCGGAATGGACGAGAATGATTTCTCCCGCTGCCTCGGGCTTTCCCGTGATTTTCCAAGACTCGGGACGCACCAACCTTGGCAACAGCGTCAAGAGATCGTTGGCGATGTCGGTATGCATGCGGTAGTAGACCGTAACGATCCGGTTGGGGTCATCCTCGGGGCGTTGCCGTGACTTGGACGATCGCAGGGCCGTACGGTAGGTTTCGAGCAAGTCGAGCACATCGCCCAGCACGCTCTCCGTATTGCTGATGACCAGCGTTCCCGGCCGCGCGACATGCGCCGAACCGGGGCCCCCGACGTCGTCCCAGGAGGTCGCCCGGGCCTGCGAGGTGATCGCTTCGACGAGTGCCTCGGATTCGGCCTGGTCCTGGCACAGGTCCCTGACGTCGTAGACGGCCGTCTTACAAAACGTCTCGGCCTCCGCGTCGGTCGTCAGCCAGAGCACGCCGTCGCGCAGGATCCAGGTCAGTTCGAGGTCGATCAGCATTGCCTGCAGGACGGTCTTCAGTTTGCGATCGGTCAGGGAAAGTGTAATCGGCCGGCGCTGGCGAATGCCCGTCTTCCGCAAGACGGTCATGTCGAGACGAATGTCGATCTGCGCCTTCTGGGCCAATTGCTCGACGGCCTTCTCCAGTGGTGTTTCGCGGAAGGCGACTGTGACGTTTTCGCCCAGCTTCTGGCGCAGCAGGCAGTGCTGGGGTGGATCCAGCAGGAACGTTTGCCGCCCGTGATTGCGCAGCGCGGCGAGCAGGCCGTGGACTTCGTGTTGCACGTTGTCCGTCTGGTGGACAAAAATCACGTCGCCCAAGAAACTCACGACGCCGGACCCGCCGGTCTCGGCCCACGAGCTCGGGTCAATCGTACTGACAATCAATTCGCCGAGCGTGTCCAAATCATAACCCGCGTCAATCAGATCTCCGATGTTGTATGGCATCGTCGTCAGGCGTTCCCCGACAACCTGCTGCGACGTGACGTGCAGGATGTCGTCTTCGAAGTACCATGCGATACCGAGAGATCGAAGGCGATTGAGGAACAGGTAGATCGGTGTCTCGTCGAGCCGGTCGGAGACCGGATCTCCAGGCAGAACGCCGACGTCCGACAACGCGTCGTTCTCCAGCAAGACAACGAGCCCCTGTTTTTCCTGCAGCCAGGTCAGGACCTCGCGCAACGAGGAATCCGAGAAATCAACCGTCACCTTGGCGGCCAACTTGGCCGGCATGAAGGCCGCCGGATCGATCGTCTTTGGCTCGTCGGCGATCGCGGGAAGTTCCGGTGTCTCCTTGGACGGCGCAGGCTGAGGATCTTGTGCGTGCAACGCGGTCGCTGAGAACCACAGCAGCACGCAGGCACAGCCGAGTCGATACGGTGAATCAAGGCACATAACGAAGCTCCTTTGGTGAAAACGAGGGCCACTGAGTAACGCGTGCTGCGGCTTGACTATCTCGTCCCCAGCACGGACGCATGATTTCTATTGACTGTCACTGGCCGAAGGTTTCTTCACGGCGTCGTCGCGCAGTTCCTGGACCGAAGCCTTGAGGAACACGTACAGCCCTCGACACCCCCGGCCGGTCCCCTTTCCCGGCGCTACACTATACATGGAGTTTCCGGTGAAGTCTATTCACCGGCCCGAAAAAGCGGACACGATTCCGGCGACACCGTACTCGTTAGCAATCGAGCAACTCGACCATCGCGCCCGCCATCGACTGGCCCATCTCGTAATAGCTGCGGCCGGAACCGTTGTAGTGATAGCGCTTGTCGGAGGTGTAGGACAGTTCCTTTGCGTACTTCTGCACCCAGTTCTTCTGGAAGAACAGACCCGAATCGATACGCGTGGGATCGTCGGCCGGCTCTGCCGTGTTGGCCTGGACCTGCGCGCGGAACGCGTCCCATTTGTCCTGCATGTCGTAAGGGCCTTTATGCCAACAGTGCGCCGTCTTGGCCAGACGGACGTTATCCTTGAATTCGGGCACCGCGGCAATGTCGGCCTGCTGCTTGCGGAAGGTGGCTACCCAACCTTCGGCGTCCGGGCCGTCGGTGCCCAACTCGCCTAGCCGTCAGCAGCACGGTCAGATCCGCGTGAACCTGGTTGGGCTCGTTCTTGACGAAACGCAAGTCCTCATTTCCGGGCTCTTCGCCAGAATCTGTGGGCGAATCGAGAGCGTGTTGGTGATTTGAGGTTAGGTTTTCTGAGGTAGAGGAGGACAAAAAGAATCGAGGGTCCCCTGGAGATTCAGGGGTGAAACGAAATGGCAAGTACGGGTTCCTCTCCTCTGTTCACGCCGAACAGAGGAGAGGAACCCGTACTTGATTTCTCGCCGTCGAAAAAGTCACGGACTTGACCGACGCAAGGTGTGCCTGAATAACGACTTACGGCTTCAACGCCGAAATCGACCCGCGAATTCTGGTGAGGAGGCGGAAAATCAATGATCAACTCTTCCGGCGATGAAGCACTACCGCAACGAAAGCGGTCTGTACTTACTGCGCCGATGGGCAACGCGGTCGGGGTCCTTGGCCAGGACGTCCCGTTCGTAGTCGGCGAAGTTGCCTTCAAACCAGCGCGTTTTGCCGTTGCCTTCCATGATGAGAAGGTGCGTGGAAATGCGGTCGAGGAAGAAGCGGTCGTGGCTTATTACCATGGCACAGCCGGGAAAGTCGATCAGGCCCTGCTCCAGAACGCGCATGGTGGCCACGTCGAGGTCGTTTGTCGGTTCGTCCAACAGGAGGAGGTTTCCGCCGCGGCGGACCATTTTGGCCAAGTGGATTCGATTCCGTTCGCCGCCGGAACAGCGGCCCACGTTCTTCTGTTGGGCGGCGCCGCGGAAATTGAAACGCCCCACGTAGACACGGGAGTTGACGGATACGCTGCCCAGCTTGATCGTGTCCTGGCCGTCGGTGATTTCCTCGAAGACCGTTTTGTCGTCGTCCAGGGCATCGCGGTGCTGGTCAACGTGGGAGAGAACCACGCTGGGGCCCAATTCAATGCTGCCGGCGTCTGGTTCTTCCTCGCCGATGATCATGCGGAACAGCGTGGTCTTGCCCGTGCCGTTGGGGCCGATCACGCCCACGATTGCACCGCGCGGCAGGTTGAAAGAACAGTCGTCCAGGAGCGTTAGGGTTTGCCCGTCGACCTGATAGGCCTTGCTCAGGTTCTTCACGTCGAGCACCTTCTCGCCGAGTCGGGGGCCCGGGTCGATTTGGATAATCGCCTCGCTCTTAGCGTCGATCGATTGCTCGGATGCCAATCGGTCGTAGGCCGTGATCCTGGCCTGATTCTTCTGCTTGCGGCCTTCGTGTGAGTTGCGGATCCAATCGAGTTCCCGTTGCAGCGTTCTCTGCCGCTGGGTTTCTCGCTTTTCGGTTACGCGCAAGAGTTCCGCCTTTTGTGCCAGCCAGGAAGAGTAGTTTCCCTCGAAGGGCAAGCCACGAGTTTCGTCGATCTCCAGGATCCACTTGGTGATGTTATCGAGGAAGTAACGATCGTGGGTGGCGATGATCACGGTGCCGGAATACTCTCGCAGGGCCTGTTCGAGCCACTTGGCCGTTTCCGCGTCCAGGTGGTTGGTCGGTTCGTCCAGCAGCAGCAGGTCGGGCTTCTCCAGCAAAGCCATGCAAATCGCCACGCGCCGACGTTCGCCACCGGAAAGCTGACCCAGCGGCATGTCGTCCGGCGGCAGCACCAGCGCGTCGGAAGCGATGTCCATCAGACGGTCTAGTTCCCACCCGCCGCTCAGGTCGATCTTCTCCTGGAGTTGGCCCATCTCGTCGATCAGTTTGTCGAAGTTGTCGGCCTGGGCCGCGTCGGCCATGAGCGTGGAGATCTCGTTGAAGCGGTCGACCAGACTCTGCACGGGCTCGACGGCCATGCGGAGGTGATCTCGGACCGTCTTGTCAAGATGCACGAGCGGCTCTTGCGCGACGTAGCGAACCCGCATCCCCTTGGCAAGCGAGACCGAGCCGTCGATCTCCTTGTCGAGTCCGGCCATGATCTTCAGCAGCGTGGACTTGCCGGCACCGTTCTCGCCGACCACGCCTATCTTGGCGCCGTAGAAGAACGAAAGACTGATGCTCCGCAGCACGACTTTCTCGCCGAAAGTTTTGCCGACGTCGTCCATTTCGAAGATGAATTTTGGAGCCATGCCATGGAGCGTACACCAAACGGGACGGATTCACCAGGGGGGTTGCCGGTAAGACAACCTCTGGTACGATAGGTGGATCATCACGCCGCCGCGGGGGTCGGCCATTTTCCCGGCCGAGAACGACTATGGAAGAATCCGACAAGCAGCCTTCTATCGAGACGCGACTCACAGCGTTGGAAGAGTCGCTGATGCACGTCGAGCGAACGCTCAGGGAGTTGAACGAGGCCACCTGTTCAATCCAGGACCGCTTGGACCGGCGCGATCGCATGCTTTCTCATCTGGCGGAGGAAACCGGGCCGCTTGAAGACGGGCACGCCGAGAAACGAACCCTGGAGGATGACCGGCCTCCGCACTACTAAGGGGACAGGCTCGCGCGTCTCACGAGACTGGATGGGCTCAAAGGTCGCGGGGCTCGTGGAAGTCTTGATCGTGGGCGGCGGCGATCGGCTCTTCGGTGTGGCAAGCTTGGGCGGCGTCGCTGTCGTTATCTGCTGGATTCTCTGCGTCCGATGCGGGCCCAAAGAGCCACTCGTGAACGTGGTCAGTTACCGCTTTCAACCGCTCGTCACTGATCCGCTCTCGGTAGACGCTGGCCATGTCATCGCGGGCGTGCCCCATGATGTGGTCGACGGCCACCTGATCCTTGGCATCTCCGCCAATTGTTTCGAAGGTGTGTCGCAGGGCGTAGAAGTTGACCCCTCTCCGTTGGATACTCAACAACTTGAGCAGCTTTGCCGTTTCCTTGCTTACCGGGTTGTCGGTAGTCTCCTTTCCCCATGGCTTGCCGTACTTCGTAATGAACACCAGCTCGGCGTCGGATTGGTCCTTCGGTTCAGGCCGGCCGCCGCTCACCTTCCGCAACGCCGCCACAGTCTCGGGCCATACCGGATCGGCTTATCGATCAACGCGGCGTCGTAGGCGTACTTGAAGACCACTCGAATTCGTTGGATCTCGTTGCCAAGAGCTACCGGGCCACGATTCTTAGCGAGATTGCAGCGCAGCCGCTCGAAATCGTCACTGGCCAGGTCCTCCACGAGCCGGTTGAGCCCGAACGCTTTGTTGATGGTCTTGCAGGTGGCGTGTGGAAAGAGGGGGAAGTCAGCATCGGGTTTGGCCGGCTTGGCCACTTTGCTCTCGCGTCGTTTACTGGTAGAATCACGAATGGCGTTTCCCTCCCATCATCGGATGTCCGGTTCCCCGATGCACCCACTTCGGGGGCAAGATAGTGGAGTAGGTGTCACAACGGGTGTCAACGACGTTTTAGCGGGCGGGCGGGGAATGTCAATAAATCCTATATACATAGGACTTGGCGGCGTAGCTCAGTTGGTTTAGAGCAGCGGAATCATAATCCGCGTGTCCGGGGTTCGA
>JABMRB010001221.1 GCA_013202865.1 Candidatus Nealsoniibacteriota bacterium
CCATGTTGTCGAAGAACTTCGAGTAGACGGGCCACCGTTTGTACTCGTCCCACATCGCCTGGCCGACCATCCGCGGCCCGGCCTCGGCGACGGCGTCGCGTAGCTGAAATCGCTGGCCCTCGAACACACAGTAGCTGAGCCCTTCGTCCGGCTCGCGGTTGTCGTTCATCGCTTCGGTCGTGCTGGCGAACCACCGTTCGTCGATCCCGCCGCGATGCACACCCAGGGCGTACCAGTCGGTCGGGGCCAGTTTGATTCGCTTGCCCGGGTGAAGGAAACTTCGCGGAACCCATGCGGGCGTCAACCGCAGCAGTCCACCACCGGAGTCCAAGGCGCGATCGAGCAACGCGCCGACGTTATCTTTCTTGACGATTGGAGATGCACACATGTCGAAAGTTTCTCCCAAGGCTAATTTTTGTGGGCTGCGCCGCCGAACGCCACCGTAGACACCCAGCGCCGACACGTCGAGCAACGGCCAAACCGCCCGTTCGACGACCCGTTTGTTTCAGTCCGGTTCGATCCGGGGCTTTGTTGCCGGTCGCGGCTGCCGCGCACGGGAAGCCTCGAAGGCAACAATACCCCCAGGAACCCCCTTTTCTATGGGACAAACCGCGCGTTGACAAGTGACCGGGCGCGAATCACGCGGTAAGCCCGGTGCTCTGGGGTGAGTAGGCAAAGAGAGCAAAGGGAATGGGCGTGGTTGCACGGGCTATTTCTGCTCCTTTCACCTATGCCCTGGTTCGACACGCCCGCAAGACGTAGATTGAGCGTCGCGGAGAAGACAACTATTTACAATGGGCATTCACAGCGGAGACCGGTGATCATGGCCAAACAGATCTGGACCCTTACGAACGTTGCCAAAGACATCTTTGTGGATCAACTTTCGCTGTCGCCGGAAAACGTCGGCGGCACGGCGGGCGGCTATTCGGTCGTCAAGCGGACGCTCCGCGGCGGACTCCGCGACGGGGTCGACGTGATCGAAGTCAACAACGGGGCCTTCCGCTTCGTGGTCGTGCCGACCCGGGGGATGGGAATCTGGCGGGCCGCACTGGGGGACCTCCGCCTGGGATGGAACTCGCCGGTGACCGGCCCGGTCCATCCGCGCGCCGTACGCCTCTGGGAGCCCAGCGGGATCGGCTGGCTCGACGGGTTCGACGAGATGCTGGTCCGCTGCGGGCTGGAGAGTAACGGGGCGCCGGAATTTGACGACGCGGGCCGGTTGGTCTATCCGTTGCACGGCAAGATTGCCAACCTGCCGGCCCATCACGTCGAGGTGAGCATCGACGGCGACTCGGGTGAGATCGCCGTACGCGGCACGGTCGACGAAGCCCGCCTGTTCGGCAATAAGCTGCGGCTGGTCTCGACGATCACCACCACGGTTGGACGGCCCGGGATGACCGTCACCGACGAGATCACGAACGTCTCGGCCGAGCCGAGCGAGTTGGAACTGCTCTACCACGTCAACTTCGGCGCGCCGCTGTTGGACCCCGGGTCGAAGGTCGTGTTGCCGGTGTCGAAGGTGGCCCCGCGAGACGAGGTGGCCGTCGGCAACGTTGCCGAGTGGGACACCTACGGCCCGGAGACTCCCGGGGCGGCCGAGGCGGTCTTCTTTTTCGAGTTGGCTTCCGGCTACGATGGCCGCACACAGACGCTGCTGCACAACGCGGCGGGCGACCGGGGCGTGAGTCTGAAGTTCGACCGCAACGAGTTACCCTATTTCACACTCTGGAAGAACCGTCAGGCAGCGGTCGACGGTTACGTGACGGGCATGGAGCCGGCGATCAACTTCCCCAACGCCAAGTCGTTCGAGAAGCAGCAGGGCCGCGTAGCCACGCTAAGGCCGGGCGAGACCCGTCGCTTCGAGTTATCGATCGAGGCCCACGGCGACGCCGCATCCGTCGAAGCCGCCGAGGCCGCGGTCACCAAGATCCAGCAGAGCAGCACGCCGGAGGTGCTCGACCGCCCGAACCCGGACTGGTCGGGCGGTTAGGACGGAATATTCATCGGCTTGTAGCTACGACAGCCCCTTAAAGAACTCATTCAGTTCATCGTCCTCGCTCTTCGGCGCGGTCGTTTGCTGCTTCTTCGCGGGGGGAGATGGAGGTGTGGGAGGTTTTGGGGCGGGGGTGGAAGCGGCCGCTTGCGGTTGCTGGGGCTCTGGCTGGTCTTTCTGCTTGCTGCCGCCGAGCGCCCAGCGACGCTTCTTCGATGGGGGTTTCGGCTTGCCACCGCGTACCAGATCCTCGGCCGCCGCCACTTGCACCGCCTCCCAGGCCGCTGCATCGGGAGTTTCTGCATCGGGTGCCTCTTTGGCGGTCGGCTGCGTGTCGGTCAACTGAGGGTCGGGCAACTGGGGGTCGGGCAACTGCGTGTCGTTAAACGGGGGCGGGGGCGTCGGTTCCGGCTCCTCCTCTTCCTCGTCTTCTACGATCTCGATCTCGCTGACCTCTTCGATGTCGACCTCTTCGATCTCTTCGGCGCTGCTCTGCTTCGCGGGGGTGTCGCCCCAAGTCGAAAAGTCGAGGACTTCCTCGGCAGGTGAATCGGTGTTGCGTTGCTGAAGAGAAAGGAAGTCGGGCGGTGGTTCCATGCCGCCGGCCGCGGCAAACGTCGGATCGAAGGGCGTTTCGTCATCCACGCCTGCCGAGAAGAGTTGAGGTTCTTCCGGTTCGGGCTCTTCCGGCTCCACGATCTTGGGCGCCGGCACGGTAGCCGGATCACCCTGATAGGTGTACGCCGCTCGAAAGGTCAACGGGCCAACGGTGAACTCGTCGTCGGGCCGGAGCGGCGATTCGCTGACCCGCTGGTCGGCGAGAAACACTCCGTTGAGCGAGTCCAGGTCGCGGACCATCAGCAGCCCATCGACCTCGTACAGCTTGCAGTGCTGCCGGCTGATCATGGGATGGGGCACGGTCAGATCGGCTTCGCGGCTTCGGCCGATGACCGTGGGTAGCTTCAGCTTCACCGCCCGCCGGTCGGCCTTGCCGCCAACGACGATCAGTTTTGCGTCCATCGAGTATCCCCAACGAAACCGTCCCGTCCGACGACCTGATCTTTCAGGAGGCGGCAACGGAGTGTGAAATCTCATCGTAACTTGGGAGCCGAGCTTTCGCAACCGTCCGCGGACTCGGGGCCGGATAGGGCGAGAGGGAAACGTGGGTGTTCTACATAAGCGGGGTAGAGATCTGGTCGCAAATGGCCCCTAATTAGCCCGGACGGGTGGTTCCGGTTATGCGAACAGAGGGGTCTTGACGTGCGAGAGACGTGCCGTATAACTGGCAATGGGTACCAATTGCCCTTGAATGCAGTTCAGGGGGCCCTATAATTGCAAAACTTGTCCTGGTTCGGTTTCGGGGACTATCGGTCCGGCCGGCGACAGGTGTGACCCTAGGCGGGTGTAGCTCAGTTGGCAGAGCACGACGTTGCCAACGTCGTTGTCGTGGGTTCGAATCCCATCACCCGCTC
>JABMRB010001222.1 GCA_013202865.1 Candidatus Nealsoniibacteriota bacterium
CGCGGGCGATCACGCTTGGGACGCGCTTCGTTGACCGTAATGCTGCGACCGTCGATCTCTGTCAGGTTGACCTTCTCGATGGCCTCTTTCGCCTGTTCGCCGTCGGGCATCTCGACAAACGCGAATCCGCGGGAGCGGCCCGTCTCGCGGTCGGTGACGATACTGACGGATGCCACCTCGCCATGCGCGGCAAAGGCTTGCCGGATGTCCTCTTCGGTTGCGTTGAATGACAAATTGCCGACGTAAATGTTCGTCACAGTCAAATTCCTTTCCACACTCGGGAAAACGGGGCCAGCGGCCCGGGGGCACAAATGCGGAAGGGACGACCCTGGCGGCAAGAGTGCCGAATACTATCGGAAGCATGGATTATTGGGGATAACCCGCCGCCCGTCAACGGGGGGCACGACCAAGCCGAAGCCACATTGCATTGCTGCCCACCCCCCGGTAGAGCCGGTAAGGAGACGTGAAGCGAGTCGCGGGGCTTGCCCCCGCGCTTAGAACTGGTATGGGAACTACTTCCCGATTTGGCTATGAGCTATGAGCGGTGAGCAGTGAGCGGTGAGCAGTGAGCGGTGAGCGGTGAGCAGTGAGAAAGCTCATTACTCAAAGCTCAAAGCTCAAAGCTCAGCGATAAACCCGGCGGCTCGCCCCTGCAAATTTCGCGATCAACCTTCCATGAGCAGCGGCTTCTCGTGCAGGTAGCCGGCCGCTTTACGCTTGGCGTCGATGTCCACAAAGACGCGTTGAACCTGCTCGGCCGTCAGACCCAGCGCATCGGCCACCTCTTCGCATGGCACGTCGTGGTTCTTAGCGAACAGGCACGCGTCCATCTGCTCGTAGGGCAACGAGAAGAAGAACTCCTCCTGCGTCTGAGCCAGTGAGTAGGTGTCGGTGGTCGGCGGACGCGTGCGAATGGTCTCGGGCACGTCCAGATACTCGGCCAGACCGTACACCTGACTCTTGTAGAGATGAGCGATCGGCTTGAAATCGGCCGACCCGTCGCCGTTCTTGACGAAGAACCCCAGGTCGTGCTCCAGCAGGTTCGGCGTGCCGGCCACGGCGTATCGCAGCCGGTCTGCGTGGTAATACTCCATCATCTTGCGGACGCGTTGCTTGAAGTTTGTTGCGGCCACCACTTGTTGATAGGCGTCCAACGGCATCCGCTTGCGGTGGATTTCGCCGGTGGGCGTTTGGATCACGATCGAGAAGAGCCGATAGCCGGCCCCCTCGAACAGATTCGGCAAGACGATCTTGGAGCGGTATCGCGGCCCGTAGTCCGGAAAGACGCTACGGATGGCTTCGTCGCGGCGGCAGTAGCAGCCGGCCCCTTCCAGCGCCGGTGCGATGTTCTCCACGGCCGTCTCGATGCCCAGGTACTCGGCCAGCAGCCGGCCCAGCGAGAGTGCATCGTCCGAGCAATCGTGTTCCGGCATGAACAGGCCGAAGACGCGTTGCGGTCCCAATGCGCGGACGCACAGCGCGGCCGTCACGCTGCTGTCGATCCCGCCGGAGATCCCCACGACCACGCCCTTGCGGCGAAGCCGTTTCAGCACGAAGTGGCGAATCGAATCGCAGATCCGCTCCGTCTCGGCGGCCAGATCGATTTCGAGCGCCGCGAGCGAAAACGCTAAGGGCAAGGTGGTTGAAGTCATGTCAATGCTCCCACGGATTTGGACGTAATGAACCGTTGGAGGTTCGTGATCGAGTCGAGGTTCTCGGGAACCAGGTCGGTGTCCTCGACGACGATGTCGTACGTCTCCTCCAGGTGCGTGATCAGTTCGAGCACGCCGGTCGAGTCGACGATCCCTAGATCGAGGAACGAATCGTCGTCGGAAAACGAGTCGTCTCCGCCAAAGAGGAAGTTCTCCTTGATGAACTCTCGCAACGAAGCGGCAAGGTTGCTCATGGTTGGTTTGCCTTTCATGATGTATTTTCAGTTTTCAGTTTTCAGTTATCAGTTATCAGTTATCAGTTGAGAGTTGAGAGAAACTACTTCATTACTCGAACTGCGAATGCGATCTGTCACCAAAACGGTGATTGCTCTGGAAACAAGGAGGCTGGGGATTCGGGACCCGCGATGTTGGCGTTCCTCCAGCCCCCAGTCTCGACCATGTCTCCCTGGAATGCATCGTGCCGCACTTGCCGTGTGAGTTACTGACAACTGAAAACTACGATCGCCCCGGAGTTTGCACGGACGAGTCGGCGGGGAACGCGACGTCGCAACTGCTCGCCGGCGAGTTCCGCACGAATTGTTCGATCAACAACTGGGTCGACAGCACGCCGACCAAAGCCATATTGTCCTTAGTCCCAATCGCTTTACCTCGCCGGGCTTTCTCGACCAGACTGCGGACGGCCTTGGGATGGAACACCCCGTCGTCGCGAATTCGTTCTTCAGAGAGAAGATCTTCCACGTAGTCGGCCCGGGCCGATTGCGAGTCGCTGTCGAAGAAACTTGCCGCATCGGGCGATCGATAGGGTTGTTTGGTCCGCCCGAGCACCGCCGGTGGTACGAGGTGCCGGGTGGCGCGCTTCAGGATGTACTTCTCGTTGAGCCCCTTCATTTTCA
>JABMRB010001223.1 GCA_013202865.1 Candidatus Nealsoniibacteriota bacterium
AGCCTTGAGCTTTGAGCCTTGAGCTGCGGGCTTTCTCACTGCTCATAGCTAATAGCTCATAGCTTATAGCCAAATCGGGAAGTAGTTCCTGTACGAGTTCTTAGTGGCTGCCGAGGCGAGGCCTGAGTCCGCTCGCTGACAAGTACCGGTGCCTCCTCTCTGTTCTTGGACGGGACAGAGAGAAGCCGTCTACTTCGCTTGGATATCGTAACAGTACAGGGTGTCGTCGTAACGCAGGTAGAGCTTGGCATCGCATATGACCGGGTTGGCCCAGAAGTCCTTCTTCTCTTGGACGAGATCGAAGTGGCCGCGTCTCTCGAAGCCGCCGTCACCCGGTTTGAGCAGCGAGACGCTCCCGTTGCTGCTGACGCAGTAGAGACACCCGTCGGCGAATACCTGGGCGCCGATCTCGACGTCCTCGGCAGCATATTTGAACCTTCCCGTCTCGGTGTCGACGCATTGCCATCCCTTGACGCGCCCTTTCGAGCCGCAGTAGAGGTCGGTCCCAACACAGATGGCCGTGCAGTGCGGCGTGCCGAGTCCGGCGTCCCAGATCTGTTCGACCGCGCCGTTGTCTTGTGTGAGGTTCAGGCGATAGAAATTGGCGCCTTTAGGGCTGGAATTGGTAACGAACAACGCACCCCGCGCAAATACGGGCATCGTCGTGACCATCGGGGGTTTGAGGATGAGGTGGCGGTACTTCCAGAGCATCTTGCCCGTGTCCGCATCTACCGCAATGGCATGCTTGGACGTGGTCGTGAAGATGGCGCGACGGCCGCCGACCTCGGCGAGGATCGGGGAGGGGTAATCGGCCGTTTCGTCGGCCAGCGGCGGCGTTGCCCACACCACCTTGCCGGTCTTCCTGTCCAAGGCAACCATCAGCGCCTTGGTTCCGACGGGAGTGACGACCACCCGATCTCTGTCGATCAGTGGCGATTCGGCGCTGCCCCAATGTGTCTTGGCGGCGCCGAACGTTTTCCACGCGTCCACCGCCCAGATCTCCTTGCCCGACTCGGTATCGAAACACGCGACGCGGCCGTGCGCATTGATGTGGTAGAACAACCGCTGGCAGACGGCGCCGCAGGAGCGTGATCCCGGATACGAGCCGGTCCAGGCCGCCGCATTGGTGGCCCGCCACCGCTGCTTCCCGTCCGGGTCGAGTGCGAAGACGTGCAATTCCTCGTTCTCGTCGCCGGTGATGTAGATCGTGTCGGCGGAGATCACCGGGCTGGCCCATCCTTTGCCGATCCCCGACGCCTTCCAGAGCAGCTTGGGGCCACCTGCCGGCCAGGACTGCATCAGTCCTTTCTCGTCCGAAACGCCGTCGCGCCTGGGTCCGCGCCATTGGGGCCAGCCGGGTTCGGCCGAGGCAACGAGTGTGCCGGCGTCCTCTTCCGCCTGGAGTTGGGCGACTGTGCAGACGCAAACGCACACGGCGGATGCGGCAACGCAGAGCAGGTGGGCGCGTAGGAGCCGGTTCATTGGGTAGTCCTCATGGGAAAACGTGTTTGTTCCAGTGACCATGACTCTACCATAATAGGAGGGCGACGGCAACTATTCCTCCCCTTTCCGACGCAGCATGACCGACCAGGCCTTGGCCGTGTCTTTGCTCTCTTTGCCGGCGTGGATGGTTGCCGGGCGGATCCACTCGAAGTCGAACGTTTCGGTGAAGTCGTCTCGCATCGTCTGTTCGCGAACGCCCGGTGCGTTGTCTCGATTGCACGAAAGGACGAAACACCGCGTGCCCGGCCGCGACAGTTGCTTCAACGATGCGACGAACCCGGCCGCGTCGACGTAACGCACGTTGTGGTAGCAACCGCGATCGAAAATCAGGTCGAACTGCCTCAAATCGGGCAATGCCAATACGTTGGCCAGCACCCATCGCACTTTCACCTTCGCCTTCTGAGCGTCGGCCATGGCGATACCCAACGCGCTGGGAGCCACGTCGACGGCCGTGACGTCGAAACCCTTCTTGGCGAGAAAAATCGCGTTCGAGCCCGATCCGCATCCGAGCACCACCACGCGGCACGGTTTGATGGTTTCTTTCTCGACGGCCTCTTGCAATGCCGGGGCGGCGGGCAGGTTGTTGTTCCATGGAGGCATGCGGCCGTCGCGATAGTAGCGGTCCCAGCGGTCGATCAGCCGCATGCCATCCAGGCCGTGCGGCAAAATGCCACCGGGCAACGGCCGGCGCTGGACCGCGACCTTGCCGTCGGCGGCCGTCACGGCGACCGTTCCGGCGTCCTTTCCGGGGCAAGGCAGTTCAAACCGATACGTATCACCGTCGCCGGTGATCGTCAACGTGAGAACCCCGGCCTTCTCGCCGATGGTCGTCTTTATTGACACAGCTTCCTCCTGTTTCGGGTGAAGCGACAGCACGTGCAAGCATCGAACGGAGTTCTCACCCTGCATCGGCTTGATCTCGACGTGGCATTCTGCGGCCGGTTCTTCCTGCCGCGTCGAGGTCCATGCAGGCACGTCCTCGGCGGGCCAAAGTGTCGAGCAGATACACTTCCCGTTGGTATCGGCCACAACCGAGTGCCCACGGGCGCCTGTCGGCGAAGTGCGACACGACAATTGCCAGCGTAACGCCCCATCTTGCGGAACGTCTCCCACGACGTCGTCCACGATCAGAATCGACGGCTTAATCAAGATCACCCGCCGGACGACCTTGGGAGACTTTGCCCCCTGTGCGGTCACACAAAGAAAACGGTCGTTCTCCTCGAATGCCAAAATGGGCGATTCGGCGCCGATCAGGCTGCACGCCCTTTTCGAGGTGGCCGACTCGAACACGACCTTTCTATCCACAGAAATCGAGTTGCCGTGAACGTAACGATCGAACGGTTGGAGGTTGGCGACCAACTCGAGGAAATCGGCCGCCGTGGGTGTTTTCGCCGGGAGTTCGGCAGCCGTAAAGCACAGCATCAGCACGCCTAAGAACACGCCGAAACGTCGTCGTCGAGCCGCTGGTCGGTTGGTCCGGTTTTTCGTCGTCATGTCGAAATCTCCTAAGAATATCAAGGATTGTTTGCGGTGACGTGATCCAGGTTAGCGAATTTGGTCCCCGGAAGCAAGTTTTGGTCTCCAGGGGGCCATCCTCGCGCTACTCCCGGGGGAGCGTTATGCTATAATGGTCTCGCCGTCAGCCCGGACCGGCTCTCGGCCGATGCCCAATAATCACTTCACCGACTGACCTGAGGAGAAACCATGAAGAAGCATCTGATCGCGCTGTTGACTTTGGTATGTGTGCTCGTATCGAGCACCGCAGCCCCGGCCGCGGACAATCAATTGACCGACCAGGAGAAGAAGGACGGCTGGATCCTGCTGTTCAACGGCGAGGACTACAGCGGCTGGCGATGCAACAACGGCAAGGAGGTCGCGTCCGAAGTGGCCGACGGATGCATGCAGCCCTACAAGTCGGGTGGATACGTCGTGATCCACGAAAAACAGTTCGGCGATTTCATCCTCAAGTGCGACGTCAAAATGCCCAAGAACTGCAACTCGGGGATCTTCTTCCGCGTCGAGGACCCGAAGAACCCGGTCCATACGGGCTTCGAGATTCAAGTCTCCACCGGCCAGGGGACGTCCTGCCACGACTTCGGCGCGATCTACGATCTGGTCCCGCTGAAGAAGAACGCGACGAAAGGGCCCGACGTCTGGAATTCCGTCGAGATCAAGTGCCAGGGCCCGAACGTCTCGGTCACGGTCAACGGCGAGCTGGTTTGCGAAATGAACGCCGATGAATTCGACGAGCCGGGCGAACGGGCCATCGAGGGCAATCATAAGTATCAACTGGGCGGCAAGAAGAGAGCGATCAAGGATTTCGCCCGCAAGGGATATCTCGGAGTCCAGGATCACGGCCATCCGGTCTGGTATAAGAACGTCAAGCTGCTGCCGCTCGGCCAGTAGAATGAGCGACGTAGGGTGCGTGAAACGCACCACAGCATCCGGTACACG
>JABMRB010001224.1 GCA_013202865.1 Candidatus Nealsoniibacteriota bacterium
GGCCTATTCTTCTCCACATCCATTCTCATTCTTTTTGTCCTCCCTCTCCTCAGAAAACCTGAACTCCAATCCCTCAAACTGCCCTCAATTCACCCACAGATTCTCCGGAAGAGCCAAATAAAGAGAAGTGATATGCAGAAGTTTCAGTCAACAGAGCTATTGCAGAGAATTCGGAAGTACGCCACCGTGGAGGTGCTTCTGGGGGCACTGGCGTTGATCTATATCGGCGCCTTCCATAGTATCGCCAGCGAGGATCGCTTGCTGCTGAATCTCTACTACATCGGGCTCTTAGCAGCCACCTACGCACTAGTGAGGCGTCGAGCGTTTGCGATAACGGTTCTCGTCGTTCTCGTTGCCGGCGGGACCACTCTGGCGCAAGTCTACTTCGCCCACAATCCGAAGCACGTCGATCCGTTGCTGACCCCTGTGGTTGATCTGGTTAGCCTGTGTGTGCTGCTCCTGCTAGGCTGGCGCCTTGCCGTGGAGGCCTACCGGTTCCAAACCGAGGAATACCGCCTCCAGATACAACGGCAGATCGACGAGAAGGCCATGGCGACGCGCGCGGCCGCACTGACCAGCACCTCCCATGAGGTGCGGCAGCCGCTGACCGCGATCCTGGCTATCTCCGAAACGTTGCTGGACGGGTCCACCGGGCCGATGAACGAAGTGCAGAAAGACTTCGTCGCCGACATGGACGAATGCGCACACCACCTCATGGACCTGGTCAACAACATGCTCGATTGTGCCAAGGCGGAATCCGGGATGATCGAGTTGGCACCCGAGGCAGTGGCCCTGCCCGAACTAGTCGGCCAATGCGTCACGATCGTTGAATCCAAAGCCGAGTCTGCCGGCGTCTCGATTACCGCGAGAATCGATTCGACGGTCCAGGAAGTCATAGCGGACCCGATCCGGCTGAAGCAGATCCTGATCAATCTGCTGACCAACGCCGTGAAATTCAACGAGAAGAACGGGTTCGTGAAGATGCAGGTGCGGGCCGATCACGGCGACGTCCTCATCAGCGTGCGCGACACGGGTAGAGGAATCCATCCCGAACAGATAGGGCACTTGTTCGACCCGTACTACCAGGCCGCCCGCGGCGATCAGGGTATCGGTACAGGACTCGGACTGTCCATTGTCAAACATCTGGTGGAGTTACACCACGGCGAGATTTCTGTGGAAAGCGTTCCCGGATCGGGCAGTGTCTTCACGGTGCGGCTGCCGAGGACGGGAGCCCCCGGCGCCGTGTCGGAGGGGCCCTCGTCTCCGGATGAAACCCGACGGAGCATCGCCGATGTATTGGAGCCCGCAGTCGAAGATCCACAATCCGTCGTGGTTTAGTGGAAATCCCGGGGCGGCTTGCAACTGCAATCAGACACGTGCCTCCAGGATACACACAAGTCAGGAAGAAGTTTCAGCGGTAGACTTCCAAGACGCGAGGACAGGCAAATGACGGCCAGAACTGAGACGAACGGAACAACGCTCGTGCCACCGGCCCCTGCGATCACGAGTGACCCGAACAGGTCAAAACGGAACGCCGCCGGTGCCCCCGGGCAGTCCTCCGAGGAACCTACCAGTGTTACGCGCGTGCTGGTAGCGGAGAGCAACTCTACCATCCGCAAGATTCTGCGGCATGCGTTTACTGCCCAGGGCTGGCAGATGCTTGAAGCAGAGGACGGGTTGCAGGCCCTGGAGATGGCACATGCACAGCCCGCTCCGCATGCCATTATCCTGGATATCAACCTGGCCGAAATGAACGGCTACGAAGTATGCCGCACGCTGAAGGCCGACGATCATCTCCAGTTGATCCCCGTCGTCATCACCACGTCGCTGGATAATTCGGAAGAGAAGACGCTCGCCTTGGACGCCGGTGCCGATGATCTGCTGAGCAAACCGATCCACCGAGCCGAACTTGCCGTCCGACTTCGCTCGCTGCTGAGAATCCACCGATTCAACCAGGAACTGATCGGCGCCGAGAGCGT
This sequence comes from Candidatus Nealsoniibacteriota bacterium, assembly GCA_013202865.1. Taxonomy (GTDB): domain Bacteria; phylum Planctomycetota; class Planctomycetia; order Pirellulales; family Thermoguttaceae; genus JABMRB01. The sequence continues at coordinate 1,980 of JABMRB010001224.1, forward strand.
TGCCATGGCTCTGGCCAGGGCCGTGGCAGCCAAGGACGGTTATGCCCAGAGCCATCTGGAGAAGGTCGCTACCTATGCCGTTGGGCTCGGAAAGGCCATGGGGTTGGACCCGACCGAACTGAAAGTGCTCAGGTACGGCGCGATACTGCACAACGTCGGAAAAATCGCGATTCCCGATGCGGTCCTCGAGAAGACCGGGCCGTTGAGTCCCCGGGAAAGCGCCATGTTCCAGCAACATCCGAGAGTCGGCTGCGACATCTGCGCCCCCTTGAAACCGTTAAAACCGGTGCTCTCGATCATCCGTCATCACAAAGAACACTGGGACGGCACTGGGTATCCCGACGGACTCCGCGGCGACGAAATACCCCTGGGGGCACAGATTGTCGGCATCGTCGATACGTACACCGCTTTGATTAGTGATCGACCGTACCGAAAGGCCGTCTCCCACGAGGAGGCCATGCGTTGTTTGCGACAGCGAGCAGATGACGGGTGGCATAGCCCGGACATCATCGAGCGATTCTTCGAGCACCTCCAATCCGAAGGGCGTTCTACCCGGTTGCCGGAGCCCGACGCTTCCGAGTCGGCAACTCCTTGTGAAGCGGCCGCGTCGGTCGACCGGTAGCGGATGCTCGGCATAAATCCAGGCAAACCGCGCACGCCCAGTGACCCCGTTTCGCCCGAAACTACTTTCGGAAGAATGGACAACCGAACTTCACCGGTTCCGCCCGGATGACGGCGCGGCGTATGCGGCGTGTTCTGATGGTCGGACACAGCGTCTTCGGCGGCGGTCAGCACTTTCGACCTAACCAGTTCCGCCTGGCGCCGCTTACCAGTCATCCGTTCTGAACGGCGAGGCGGGGATCCCTTCCTTGTTATAGAGATTTGCGCCCGTCGGGTTCATCGTGTAGCCATATCGGACCGCCACAGGTTTGGCGACTTCCGATGACGTCACGACCACGTCCTTGCCATCGATCGTGGCTTCGGCCCAGTGCCATTGCTTGTCGGCTCCAGCGATGGCAAACCGTCCGAGCTTGCCGTCTTTGACTTCTTTCGTCGGCTCAAGACCCTCTTTCAAGCCGACGATCAGGCCGCCTCCGACGTGGTCGAACGAAAGGCGAATCGCACCGCCGTCGACCTTGTGGCTCTTGTAAAGTGGGCCACAGGGGACAATATCCTTCTTGCCGTACGTCTGATGCAGGGCCCATTGGGCCAGCCGCGAACCGACGTCCTGCTTGTTGCGGGGGTGAATATCGTTGGCCGCTCCGATGTCGGTGATCACGGCCATACCCGTGTGTTTGATGGTGAGTGCCTTGCGCTGGGCTTCGCGGAGTTTCGCCCAACCGTCGCCTCCGGCCGGATTATCGTTTGGGTTCTGGAAGTCGGCCAACTGGACCCAATAGAAAGCCAGGTCCGGGTTGAACAGTTCTCGCCAACCATTGACCAACGCCTGGGTCTTGTGGTAGTAGGACTCGCCTTCGTTGCCATTGGACTCGCCTTGATACCAGATCGCGCCGCGCATCGCAAAGGGAGCCAGCGGATGGATCATAGCGTTGTAAATTGCCGAGGGTGATCCGCCACCTACATTGGTGTTCTCATCATAGGCAGCCACGGCATCTGTGATTTCTTTCAACTCGGGCACGCTCTGGAATCCGGCCGGTGAAATCCACGGTTCGATGCGCGTGCCGCCCCAATTCGAACCGACCAGACCGATTGGTACTTTCAATTCCGCATGCAATCGCCGACCGAAGAAATAGCCAACGGCCGAAAACCCGCCTGCTGTTTGTGGCTGGCAAGTCTGCCAGTTGCCTGGACACGTATCTTTCGGCAGTGGAGACGTCGTGTGGCCGGGGACGTTGAACAAACGGATCTGTGGATGCCCGGCCGCGTCAATTTCTTCCTCTGCGTTGAGTGTGCCGCCGAGGCCAAATTCCATGTTGGATTGACCCGAACAAATCCACACTTCGCCGACCAGGATATCCTTGAGTTCAATCTTGTTTTCGCCAGAAACGGTGAGCGTCTGGCCGTCGGCATTGGCCTTCATCGCGTCGAGTTTGACCTGCCACCGACCGTCCTTATCGGCCTTGGTCTTCTTGTTCTGGTCGCTCAGCGATATCGAAACCTCTTCGCCCGGCTCGGCCCAACCCCAGACAGGCACGGGCAGTTCTCGCTGCAGAACCATCGAGTCGCCAAAGATCGATGCCAGCTTCACATCGGCATGCGCCGAGACGGCCAGACAAACAAAAACAAAAGCAGTGGCCAAACAATTGAAACATTTTCGTTGAACAAACATGACGGTACTCCTTGGTGTTCGCTGTGAGTGGTCACGCCTCGGCAGGTGCTTCGCTTCCCCTTTGCCGACGGCACTGTAGGCTCACACTATAGCCAATTCGCTACGAGAATGCGAGAACCGGCAGATTTCGGAGAGAATGCGTCAATAGCACCTGATTCTGGGCAACGAGGGTACGTCTTCGTTCACTCGGGGCGGCATGTTGGGCGTGAACCTCCGCAGCCATCTCGGCGTGGGCTGCTTGTACTCGCCGGGCGGTCCAGAGAATGGTTGGAAATCCGGTGCGTCCGAGGAATTGACCGGCGGACCGGCGGACGAGTTCCCGGCAACACCCTGCCACCCATGAGAGGCGGTGCCGTTTTTCGGTCCTTTTATGGCACATCTCACGTCGCACGACTCTTTGAGACAAACGTGGGAATTCCCGATATCCCCGGGTACGTTCGTCGCACTTCTACCGCCAGAACGTGGCCAGCAGTTGGTCGACGGCTTCCGCGGCGGCGTCCTTCTCTGCCGGGCGCTGATAGACAGCCGCCTGGTCGAATTCCGAGAGCCAGGCCAATTCGGCCAGCGAGGCACCTTGGGCTTCCTCCCCGCCGGTGAGGTCGATCAGTTTCAACTCGTCGAGGAAGCTCGTTCGATTGTTGCGAGCCAGGAGCACGTCGGTGGCGTTGACTTCCCGGTCGCGGTCGTAGTCGTACGCGAAGGTGAGGTCGGCGGGGCTGGACATCAGGCTGCGGGGGTTGTTCCGCGCCAGCAGCAGATCGACCACGGTAACCCGGACGTCAGAGTCGGAGTTGCACGCCTCGGCCACCGCGTTGCCGAAATAGAAGACGTCGTCGCCGGCCATGCCCAGATTGGCTGCCTTGACGGTTACCTCCAGCCACGTGTTGCGGACCGCCCCGTCGGGCACGACGATCGTGATCCGCTCCGAGCCGTCGTCACCGTCGCCCCGTCGCAGCGTGACGGTCGGATCGACGGTCAACTCCGTCCAACCGCCCGGCTGATTGTCGTTGCCCACGCGGAACTCGAAGTCGGCGGCCGTCGGCGTGACCCCAGCCGGCAGACCATCGATATCGACCATCAGCCCGTTGATCCCGCGGCTATAAGACGTGTAGTTGGCCGAGGTCGCGACGCTCGTCGGATCGCCCGGCAGCAGGGCCTGTTTGTCGACGGCGACGGCGTCGTCGTCGGTCAGACCGAACAGTGGCACGTCGAAGGTCGAGTTGTTGTAGAAGACGTGCCGGCCGGCAATGGCCGTGAACGGCGTGCCGACCGTGATCGAGACCGTTGCCGGCAGCGAATCCAACTCCCCATCGTTGACCTTGTAGGTGAAGCTGTCCGGGCCTCGATAGTCGGCCTCCGGAAAGTAGGCGAACGAGCCGTCGCTGTTGAGTTGAAAGGCAAGATCGTGTTCCGGCTCCGTCACGATAATCACCGTCAACGAGTCGTCCTCCACGTCCTCGTCATTGCCGAGCAGTCCCGGTGCAGTCGGCATAAGGGCCGAGCCGCCGTCCGTGGTGTACGCATCGTCGACGGCCGAAGGGGCATCGTTGACCGGATGGACCGTGATCGTCACGGTGGTCTGGTCCGAGTCGAGCGTCCCGTCGCCAGCCCGATAGGTGAAGCTGTCGGTGCCGTGGAAGTCCTCCTCCGGCTCGTAGGTGAACGAACCGTCGGGGCGAACGGTCAATTGCCCGTGGCTGGGGCCAGCGGTCTTTCTAGCCGTCAGGCCGTGGCCTTCGTTGTCGCTGTCGTTGTTGAGGACGCCCGGCAATGGCACGTCGAGCGTCTGGTCCTCGTCCACGTTGTACGCGTCGGGCTGTGCATCGACGCGATGGACGGTGGCATTGCCCAGCTTCATGACGAAACCGTCCAGGTCGCCGACACTGGTCACGGAGCCATCCGGGAAGATCGCCGACCCAGAGAAAATTCCCCCCACGTACGCGTTACCGGCCGAATCGGTGGCGATTGCGGTGGCGAACAAGTGGCCGCCCGACCCGCCCATTTGCCACGAATTCAGGTAGTTGCACCCGGGATCAAGTTTCACGACGAAACTATCGCAGCCGCCTGTGCTTGTAAGGTACGTTGACGCCGGGCCGGGATCCACATCCGCCGTGCCGTAGAAGGTGCCTGACAGAAAGAAGTTGCCGTCTGAGTCCGCTGCAATGGCAGAGGCTTCCATGTTCCTTGGACCAGTCACTGCCCTGACCCAAAGAAACTCGCCACTGCTACTGACCTTCGCCAAGAAGCCATCGCGATTGGTAACATCGCGACTGCCATCACTGATAAGCTCGTAGGAACCGAACTGCGTAGTGCCGTGGACTGTGCCAGCAATGTAGGCATTTCCCGCATTGTCCAACGCGAGATCCGATGCAAATGCAAGACTAAATTTCTCTATATCGGTTCCTTCAAACACGCTGGCCCACAGAAAAGCCCCGGTTGTGGCATCAAGCTTCGTCACAAACGAACTAGGAACGACTCCCGGAGTGGGGGTCAATGAAGTGCCGCCGAATTGGACCGTGCCATCGAAGCTTCCGATGACGTAAACGTTGCTCTGTGAGACGGCAATTACCCCGCCTCCCCACCCGGTCCACCCCGACCCGGCCCGCTTTGCCCAGAGGGCTTGGCCGTCGGTGCCGTCCAATTTGGCTATGAACCCGCCTTCGCCGGGGAGGCTTGTGCTTCCAAACTGGACTGTGGCCCGGAAACTACCGGTCAAATAGACATCCCCTCCATCATCGACAGCGATATCCGCTCCCCGGTCACTCCATTCGCCGCCGTACCGGACTGCCCATTGAAACTCGCCATCCGCATTCAGTTTGGCGACAAAAATGTCCTCCGATGGTTTTTCGTCAATGGTAGGCTCTATCGTGCTGACAAGAGTCGTGCCCCCGAATCGAGCCGTACCCGTGAACCTGCCGGTGACGTAGGCATTGCCTGCCGCGTCAACAGCGAGAGATTCGGTAAAGACATATCTATCATCCCCGGCATGCGAGTCAAGCAACCGCGCCCAAAGAAGGGTCTTCTCTGCCGTATATTTGGCAACGAACCCATCCGGATCGTTGCCGCCGTCGGTCAGTAGCACTGACCCCGGCCCAGGGTCGAAGTCAGCCGTGCTCCCAACGAGGCCGGCAACATAGCAGTCGCCGGCCGCATCGACAGCCATGTCCATAACGTGTTCGCCCCCGGAGCCCCCGATGCCGAAGGCCCAGCCGGAGAGCAACCGGCGGTCTTCCAGCGGCTCCAGACGCAGGTGGCGAACCGCTGGAATGCGACGGGCCTCGCGAGGTAATCGTTTAGCACGGGCGTTGCCCAACAGTGATGCAACACCCCAAAACCGACCGACCGATGCACGCATGGCGAGGTCCTTTCCGTGTCTGGAATCACACAATCTGTACGCGGAGACCCCGCCGTTGCGTAACTGCGGGGGCGATACTGCTTGCTCACCCAAGTCTCCGCAAAGCTGCTCGTCTGCTGCCCCCCGTCTCTGCCCCGACCGCAAACGTGATTATGCCCCCCCGGATTCGGGAAGTCAAGCAATTATTCGCGTCCAGGTGCAGATTCGCCGAGAACCCCCCGATCTCACGTCGCATCCCCGTGAGTGGCCCAGACGTTTTCCTGCTCCCGCTGCTGCGATGGCTGGTCGTTGGCGCGGAACGGGTCGTTGCGGCGCCTGTCATCCCAGCCAGCAATTGCCCTATCACGTCACGGCCCAGGTTCGGACGGACCACGGCGACATGCTTTCGTGGACCCGCCCGCTGAGCCGCTATTCGCGACATCGGGTGTTCAATCTCACGCGGCCCGAGAAATCGTTGTTCCTCATGGCGGCCCTGTCGCGGCGGGCCGGTGGATACGCCGACGGGCAACCCGCATCCGGCGTCAAGGACGCGAAGCCGGTCGCCGAGGACCGCAGCCGTCCGCCGCAAGCGATCCAACACCCGATCGTCTTCAACGACGCGAGCGATCCCGACTATCAACTGATCTTGACCCACCTCAACGCGGCCCGTGCAAGACTCGACAAGATCAAGCGATTCGACATGCCGGGCTTCAAGCCCAATGAACATTACGTCCGCGAAATGAAACGCTACGGTGTGCTGCCTGAGTCGTTCGACCTGACCACGGATCCGATCGACGTCTACGCCGCCGACCGGGCCTATTGGCAGACGTTCTGGCATCGTCCGCCTCGCGCCGACTTGTCGGGCCGGTACCGGTTGCCCGTTGGGCACTCCAACCACCGCAGCGATGTCCGGGTGAACGTCCATGCTACAGAGAGGAACGGTGGCCTGGCGCAACCGGGCTTCGCAGCCAGGCCATGTTGGCAACTCATTTCTTCACGGGTATAGGCATCGAGCTGGGATCGACCTTTTCCAATGCGCGGGCAGCTGCCTTGCGCATGTAAAGTTCGCGGTGCTCCAGCAGCTTGATCAGCACCGGAACGAGTTCCTGGGCCGCCGGACCGATCTCGCCGATACCGAGCACTGTGCGGTAGGGCAGGGAGCCGTCGTTACGTTTTGCTTCCGCGATGAGTATCGGAATTGCATGGGGATACCGATTGATCTTCCAGAGGGCCACGGCCGCCGTTGTGCTTCGTCTGTTCGGATTGTCATCTAGGAGTTCGACAAGGTCAGGTACTGCAGCCGATGCCTCGGGGCCGATATTGCCAAGGGCATGCATTGCGGCACCGAGCCACGGGCCGGTGCAAGTGCTCAGCATTGTGCGAAGAGCCGGGACGGCGTCCTTGGCTTCTGGTCCGATCCTCGAAAGCGCGTCGGCTGCCCACAATCGCGACATACCCTTTTCCTCTAGCTCTCGTGTGAGCACGGGCACGGCAGCGTCTGCATTGCCATCCACTTTCCAGAGGGCCTCGGCAGCGGCTATCCGAACCCCGATGTCCTTATCGTTGAGCGCCTCGACTAGTAAAGGTGCCGCCGTTCTGGCCTTCGGGCCGAGCCTTCCCAATCCCTTGGCGGCGAATCTCCTGACGGACGGGGTCTTGTCCTTCATGGCCTCGATTAAGGCCGGGACCGAAATCCGTCCTCCTGGATCGACGGCCGCCAGGGCCTCGCCCGTATTCCATCGGACACTGCTGTCTGCGTCGTGCAGGAGCGTCTCACGCAACAGAGTGGCCGCGGGGGTCGCCGCCGCCTCAAACTCACCCAACGCACCGACCGCCTGCCAGCGGACGTGGCTGTCGCCGTCCTTCATGGCTGCAATAAGCGCCGGTACGACGTACTTCGCCTGAGCATTGATCTTACCCAGTGCCTCACAGGCTCCGGACCGGACGTAGGAGTTCCCATCACCCAAAGTCACGAGCAGCCCAGGTACGGCTTGCCGGGCTTCCGGCCCGATGTTGCCTAGTGCCGAGGCCGCGTTATTGCGGACATACTCGCACGCATCATTCAAGGCCGCGATCAGCGCCGGCACGGTTGGCCTAGCCGCAAATCCTAACTCAGCCAGCATCTCGGCAGCAAGGATACGGATACGTTCCTTCTCGTGCTTCAACGCCTCTGCCAACACGGCTACGGCAGCACCTTCAGCCTGCATCTTGGCCGCAGCCTTCAGAGTTTCGTTCAAGGCAACCAAGTCTTCCTTCACAATGGCGTCTATTACGGGCCCAACCACCGACTCGACACCCGGGCGCACGGCTGTGGCCGCGCGCAGAGCACGGGCACGAAAGGTCCGGGAATCAACGCGCTCGCTCGGATTGTCTTTGGCAGTCTTCTGGTCGTTATCGTCAAAGATCGTGTCCGTGCCGAGGCCCGCATCTCTTGCAGCGTCGAGCGCGAGGCGGTGATAGTGCTGCCGCCTTTGAGCATCTTCCGATCTCTTCCCGAGACGCTTCTCGTAGTAGATGTCGTCAGGATACGGATTGTAGATATCGCCCAGGTTGACCTGATTTAGCTTGCGCCATTCTTCGCTCCCGCGTTGCTCGCCATGAGCCCCAAGAAAGGTGAACGTGCCCCAGTGCCAGTTGCGGATGAAGACGGCGTCAATCCGAGGCAGGCCGCCACCGGTGTCCTTGAAGACTTTCCCGTAGACCTTGACGAGGGAGAGATGCTGGATTCCGTGTCCCGTGCCACGCAGCCGTGCGAAGAAGTCACCGGAACCGTTGAACGAAATCGCTTGGATATGCGAGTCGGTGAGACCATCGAAGTACTTGTGTTCGACGAACAGCGTTGATCGCCCAGTCGCCTCGTCTTCCGATACATTGCGGATGATCCCAAACCAGCCGACGTACACTCCGTCCTTGGTGGAAAGGTTGTAATCGCCCGAGAGTCCACCAGTCTTCCTCTCTTCCGCATCGAGCTTCGCGAAGAACGGTTGCTCGTGATCGCTTGGGCGGTACACAATGGTGCCCAGCCCCTGCGTGTTGAAGCGCGGTTTCTTCGTCACGTGTTCAACCGGCGTGCGATCGTCGGCGTTCGGCTCACCGGCGCTCAACTTGCCGACAACTCCCCCAATCGGCAGGGCAGTCAGCAAACCGATCAGTAATGGCGGGAGGATACGGAAGCTGTTCATGGTACTCGCGAGGCTCCTGATCACGACTTGACCAACGGTGTTCGCAGGCGACACGATGTCGGAAGGGACCGAGAAGACAGCCCGGCCGCATCCTTCGGCTAAAGCCATCCTTTCGTCGGTTATCATACCGCAGAATCCGTGAGGATCACAACAGCTCACTGCTTTGAAGACCAGAAACTTGTGACCTCCTGGAGGGCTGGAGGTTGGGGGCGGCCTGAGACTATGTCAGAAAAGGTTGGGAATTTGACGCATCCGAGAAACCTTGGCACAACGGCTTTACGGAACTACCACACCCCCCAGCAGCGGACTGGGCCTCGCCGCCCCGATCTGCGTTCCAAAATCGGTCGTTTTCCGGGATTCTCAAAGAACGTCCGGACCGATGATGCATTTTCCGAATATGGGACCTTGAATGTCCCCTCAGTCGAGTAGCTTCGGAATCTCCTCGCCGGAAGCAACGTCCCAGACTCTTATCCACCCCTCATTGCTCGCGGAGACCATCCCGCTGCCGTCAGGGAAGATCGCGATGCTTCGTATCTGTTCGTCGACTCTTATCGTCCCAATCTCTTCCCCATTGCTCGAATGCCAGAACTTGATAGTTCCATTGGCGCTCCCGGTTACCACTCTATTGCCATCTGGAGTAAACGCGACGGTCGAAATGAAACCATGCCCTTGGAGGATGAGTGGCTTCCGGCGACTCGGAATGTCCCACAACTTGACTATACCGGCACGAAAGTCATCTACGACAGCCAGTGTTTCTCCATTGGGCGAGAAGGCGACGCAGTAGACGATATCCGCTTGCTCAAAAGTCCGCACGCACTCTGGAGCAGACGAGGTTACGCTCCAGAGCTTCACCTCACCAAACGTGTGCCATGTGCCGCCGCCAGAGGCCAAGAAGCGACCATCGGGAGAGAATTTTACGGACAGGATGTCCTTACCTACGTGACCTTCAAGAGACTCAGCTCTTTGGGTCTCCAAGTCCCAAAGAAGTAGCTCCCCAGAGGCGCCTGATGAAGCTAGTTTCTTGCCGTCCGGGGAGTACGCCAGCGACCATACTGTGTCCGTGTGCCCCTTCAACTCCGTGATGAACTCTCCAGTGACCGCGTTCCAGAGCTTCACGATGTGGTCGCCGCCTGAAGACGCCACTATCGTGCCATCCGGGGAAAATGCCACGCAGTCGATGACACGCTGATGGCCGTGCTTCCCGGCCAGCTCTTGTACTTCGCTGCCGTCTTGGCTATGAATTCGAACGGCGTGACTATCGTCGGCTGAAGCGATCTTGCCATCGGACGCAACTGCGAGTGCCGTGAACCAATGGGTTGCGCCTCGCCAACAATGTCCTGCCGTCGCGGACCGTATGTTCCATAATTGGATATTATGCTCATTGTGGCCTACAGAAGCCAGCTCGGTGCCATTCGGCGAAAAGGCCACACCTTTCAACGGACGGCTGTGAACAAGCCTTGTGATCTCGCGACAGGTTGTCAGATCCCACAGCCGGACCACTCTGTCATTCGTGGTGGCCAGTGTCTGCCCGTCGGGCGAGAACGCCAACTCTTGCGATTTCGTCCCCATAGCCACCTGCCTGCCGGAGTCTTTTGGGCCATTGGGCGTCATCTCCCAGAGTTTGACGGTCAACTCCGTCGCCGTTGCCAGCAACTGCCCGTCAGGCGAAAAAGCCAAGAACTTAACGCGGGTGCCATCGCACGTCAATGAAGCTAGCTCCTGCCCGGTTTCCAGATGCCAGAGTTTTATTGTCGTGTCGAAGCTCCCCGTCGCCAGGATTGGTGCCGTGGGCGAGAAAGCGATGGATGTGACATCCTGTCGGTGCGCATTGAGCTGCCACTTGACGTCTCCAGTCGACATATTCCAGACCGTAATCGTGCCTGTCTTTGCTTGTCTCCCAGCGGCTCCGCTGGCGGCATACTCTCCGCTTGCCGAAACGGCCAGGCAACTCACTTTGTAGTTCTGCTTGAGCGAGAACTGATGCTCACGGGATCGCCATCTCCAAACTTGCACCTCGTCCGAAACCGATTCTTCACTAAGTTCTTCTTCGGGTTGCTTGCCTGCTCCTGACACGACTACAGCCACTAATTCGTTGTTGCCGCAAAAGGCGATGGTCGAGTGGGCAGGATAATCGCCAGGAGCATTGATCTCGTACTCATCGCCGCTAGTCAGATCGCGTACCAATGCTCCACCATTGTGCAATGCAATCGCGAGGAAAGCACCGTCTGAAGAATAGGCAACGGAATCGATCTCGTCGGCGCAAGTAATCGTTGGTGGAAAGCAACTCCTATACTGTTTCCAAAGACAGTACCATTCAAAACCACGAAGGTCCGATTCCCCTTCACCCGGAAAATGTCGCTGCAGTAGTTCCTCTACACGGTCGAGAGTCCCCGCATTCCAGGCCTCATACGCCGAGTTCATATCGGAGATGTATTGCTGACGCCGTCGAAGTTCGGCCAGGCTCTTGGCAAGGTCTCTTTGCTTCTGCATCTCCTGCCGTGCCTTATCCGCCACCGCCGCCAAGCCCCTGGCCTCTCTTTCCGCACCAATGGCTCGGATAGCCTGCGAAGTTGTACCAACGATGCCCACTAGCAGGGCAACTGCCACGATGGCACTGGTGGTGAAAGCCACCTTGTGCCGTCGGGCGAGTTTCTGAAGATGGTAGGTGGCCGACGGCGGACGTGCTTCAACCGCTTCATCGCCCAGGTACCTTCGGATGTCGGCCGCGAAACCGTTGGCCGTTTCGTAGCGGCGGGTGCGGTCCTTTTCGAGTGTCTTCATCACGATCCAGTCCAGATCGCCCTTCACGAGCGCCGCTAGTCTCGCGGGCCCCGTCCTTCGGTTGGCCGATACCGTTGGCAACGTCTCACCGAGCGTGCTCAGCCGCCTGCTGGGCTTGGGTGGCTCCTCTTCGCGGATGATGCGGCGAATCTCGTCGTACGCGGCTGTCACGAAACGCTTGCGATCAAACGGAGTGGTTCCGGTCAGCAACTCGTACAGCAGCACGCCAAGGCTGTAGATGTCGCTACGCGTATCCACGTCCAGGGCGTTCAGCTCGGCCTGTTCGGGGCTCATGTATAGCGGCGTGCCGATCATCTGGCCAAAACTCGTGTAGATCGTCTTGTCGGTCAACCGCTGGCCAATAGCCTTGGCGACGCCGAAGTCGATGACCTTGACTACTGGTATGCCATCGTGTGGAGCCACCAGGATATTGGATGGTTTGAGGTCGCGGTGGATGATGCCTTTGGAATGAGCGTGCTGTACAGCCTGGCAGACTGAGACAAACAACTCCAGCCGCTCGCGCGTGGTGAGTTGCTGCTGATCGCAGTAGTCGATGATGTGGATTCCCTTGACAAGTTCCATAACAAAGTACGGCCTGCCCGAGTCGGTGGTTCCAGCATCAAGTACATGAGCGATGTTTGGGTGGTCCATCAGGGCCAGCGTCTGGCGCTCGGCGTCAAAGCGGGCAATGACTTCCTTGGTGTCCATCCCGGGCTTGATGATCTTCAGAGCCACCTTGCGGCGAAGCGGCTGCCGTTGCTCGGCAACGAACACCAATCCAAAGCCCCCTTCGCCGATTTCTTCCATCAGCTTGTACGGGCCGATGACCGTGCCGGGGCGTTCGGTGATGGGGGGGATGTCAATCGTCGCCTGAACCATCGCCGGAGGCGACTCCAGGAAACTGCCGGCCACCTGGCCCGCTTGCAGCAGTTTTGCGACCTGGGCTCGAAGTTCGGCATCATTGCCGCATGCCTTGTCGAGATAGGCCTGCCGCTCGTCATCATCCGCAATCTCCGCCGCTTTCAGGAAGATTTCGTTCGCTTTCGGATTCCAATCACGCATTTCGTCACCTCGCTGGATTTCGGGCCTCTACCTACAATGCGTGAAATGGGCGGCATCTGCACGCGAATCAGCGGGAAAACTTCTATTTGCCCGCTAATCTTCGGAAAGTTGCGCAAAAAGCCAGGCCTTGGCAAGTGTCCAGAGCCGGTCGGCTGTCCGCCTGCTGATCCCCAACGACTGGGCCGCCTGTTGGTGCGTAAGTCCTGCAAAATAACGGAGTTTCACCAACTCGACTGCCATCGGCTCGTGGTTTTCCAGTTGGTTCAACGCGTCGTCCAGCGCCACAAGATCGACCGACCGGCCTTTGTCAGTTGCCAGATGCTCTTGAAGCTCTAGCCTCTTTGCGCCATCCCCTCGTTTCTGGGTAGAAACGCGGCGAGCTCGTTCCACGAGAATTCGTCGCATCGCCTCGGCGGCGGCAGAAAAGAAGTGGCCACGACTGTCCCAACGCTGGGCTTTCTCGACATCAACCAATCGGACGTACGCCTCGTGGACCAGTGCCGTGGCCTGAAGCGTCTGCCCAGGATTTTCCTGGGTCATTTTCTGGGCGGCCAGCTTTCTAAGTTCGTCATAAACAAGGGGCAGGAGTTGCTCGGCGGCCGAGGGGTCGCCTTGCTCGATGGCGGACAGGATTTGGGTGACGTCGGTCATTGTGCCCGCGATTATAGCAGCTCTATCGTGTAATGGCGCGGGGGAGCCATCCCTTCAAGAATGCTGCCGGGGCCGCTGGGAACGCGTCAGATTGTATCCTGTAATACTTGGGGTGATGAAGCAAATCCCACCCGATTCCGGGGATCTGGTGTGAGGTGTTCCAGCCGACGAGTATTTAGGGCACTCCGGCGAGCATCAGAAAACGTATCCCAGATTGCTCGCGGCCGGCTCTGGGCCAAATTAGGCGCCTCCCCCGATGGAGTGCTTCATGCGCGGTCGATTGTCGGGAGTCAGAACCCGCCACGATTCGCCGCTAGGTGACAAGTTGCGGCAGCACATCGTTGACAAACGACCAGAGACCAACCACCGCATTCGACGCTGTGTGCTTCTTCTGTTTCTTATCGGGATCGAAGTCCCAGAACGAGCCCATCCACACGACGACGTTCCTGCGATCACAGTCTATCAGACATACCTGAAGGTAAAGCCCGTTGGCCATCAGCAGAGGTTTCTTCCCAGGCACGACCGACGCCGTCCAGAACTGATTGCGATATCCGGTGTTCGGCATCACGGACGATATGCTGCTGCTATCTCTCAGCCCAGGTTCTCGCCGGATATCCTCGACCAACTCGCGGATGCCGGGGAATACGTGGCGACCATTGACGCGCCCATGACATCGAACCATTTCACCCCAACGCGCCCAATCCCGCGCTGTGCAGGAAAGACCGGTGAAGTAAGGCATGCCGATGTTGTCGACGGAGAGGGTAGCCATGCCCTCGGGATGAAGTCGTTGCCAGAAGTCCGTCAGGTGCTGCGAATAGGACTTGCCCGTTAGCCGCTCCAGAATCAACTGAAGAGCCATTGGGTTAGCGTCCTTGTACGAGCAATGCTCTCCGTGCTCACGTTCACCTTTGGCGAGTGTGAACAGGTAGTCTTGGAGTCCAACGTTGTGCTCGTTCGGCAAGGGTGGAAAGAGCCCGCTGATTCGCATGCATTGTCCCATCAAGTGCTTCGCTTCGCGAAACTCACGAGTTCCCCATGTCCATTCATTGTCACCGGAATCCCACTTTTCCTCGTAGTCCAGGCTTATTGTCTGGTCCATCAAATGGCGAATCTTTGCTCCCTTGAAACCAGTCTTCGCCAATTCAGGGACGTATTTCGTCACAGGCGCATCATAATCCAGTCGTCTCTCAAGGAAATAGGGCGCTAAGATTGTCCCCAGGATCGATTTGGCACCACACATCAAATGGTGCCTTGTCTGGGAGCACATGTCTCCCCAGTAGTGTTCGGCAACGACATGCCCATCATGCATGACAACAAGGGCGTCCGACTCGCTTCGGTCAAGCCATTGCGCCACAGAAATTCGTTCTCCACTTGTGACAGATGGCCCCCAAAGCACTTGTGCCTGTTCGAAATCATCTTTCTCGATCATCTTTCGAGGCAATATCCAGGCAGGTTCGCTGCCCCTTTCGATCGGTAACGTCTTGAACACGACTTCCGCGTTCTGCTGTGCATACCGAACGTAAGCGCCAGACTCTGCCCAATTCTCCAATGATACACGGCGTTCTTTTGCCGGAGGAAATCCTTTCATTAAGTCTGACTTGTGAATCTTAGTATGGCTAACCACTCCTTGCTCGTTTTGCCTCTGCGAGTTCCGTGGGCTTTTGACGCAGGCCTCCGTCCCGGACGAGCTGGCACCCGCCTGGGAGGGAGCAGGGACAAGGGCGGTCGCTGCTCCAAGGAGACTGCCAGAGGTCGTCAAGAACGCACGTCGGCCAACTCTTGAAGGCTGCATGGATACTCTCCTGTTGTGCCGCGAATGCCGCTATTGCGGACGGAACTGACTTCGAAATTATAGCCGCCAAATTACGGCGAGTCTCTGGAGCGGCGTGTTCGCAGGCTGGCCCAATCGTGGGTCATCACAAAGTGTGTCCTGAACAAGCAACTCTTGGGAGGAGATCAACGATTCGGACGTGTCTACTTGTGCAACCTCGTGGACATCCTGTCGAGCACCGTATCGGTTCTACAGACATTGCCAAACACGTTGGCAAACGTCGCCAAAGCAACACGATGATGTTCTCGGTCGAATGTCGCACACGCATCTTCGACAACGACAACGTTGAAATCGCGATCCGCGAACTCACGGGCGGTTTGAGTTACGCACACATCAGTGACGACGCCGGTCACAACAAGGGTGTCGATTCCCAGTGTATGCAGCATCTGATCGAGTCTGGTGGAGTTCAATGGACCACTGGTGTTCTTCGGCAGAACAAGCTCCCCCGATTCCGGCTTCAGGCTATCGTCAACCTGACAGCTTGGGTCGTCCACCGGAGGATAGACTGGTGAACCAACAACGCTGTGTCCCATCGCATTGTCTGCCCTTGCCCATCCTGGCATGTCTTTTCCGTCAGCTCTCAAAGAGCCAAAGAGCGTGTATACGATGTTCGCCCCAAAGGAGCGAAAGCATTTCTGCAACTTCCTGCAATTCGGCACCACGACGTCGTTGACTCGATGGAAGTAATACGATGAGAAGCCCGGCTCAAGCTTCTCAAGAGCCTTCCCAAGAGGGTATTCCTTGTTGACGAAATAGCGTTGCATGTCTATGACAGCCAGGGCGGTCTTCTCCCGCTCGAGAGTGAGCGGTGGGTGGCCACGGTCAAGTTGTCGATTCTCATAAAGCACTTGGTCTACGCTCTCGGAATCGTCGATCGGATCCGATGCTTGTGCATGAGCAGAAACTGCACCAGCCAAGCCAATCAATCCGGAAGTTGTTACGAACTGTCGTCTTGAGAGTCGTGAGTCTTCTGGGTGCCTCATCCATCCTCCCTTTCATTGTGTGGTTAACCGAACATGCGATGGCCCAGGAATGGCGGCCTCCGGGGAGGGCTCGTTTTACGCCGCTCCCGTACGTCCCCTATTCACGTCTACCACGCTGATTAATCTATTTGCCCGCGCGTCGCCAGACGTCACGTTGGTCGTCGGTTTTCTCGTCGCCGACCGTACCGCCGCCCGTCCAGGTATGCGTCTTGCCTTCCTCACTGATGGTCAGCATGCTTGTGAACCCAGTCTTGGTTCCGTCTGCAAGGGAGCCGGAACCCCTTTCAAACCACTGCCCATTCTTCTTGAAGGCAACCACCTGGCTCATACTCCCGCTTGAGGTGGCCCACATCGTCTTGATCTGTTTTGCTCCGGCATCGTACAGGGTGATTCCGGTCCCTGAACCCGCCCCACCGAAGAAACGTGTAGTCATTAGGTTACCGTCTTCCACCATTTTGGCCTCGAAGTAGGCTGTCACTTTGTCGCCTTTCTTGCCGAAGCCGGGCCAGTTCGTAACCCAAGTGACGTCGCCGAGCCAACGGTCCTGCCGCATCTGGCAGTATTCCTTGAAATCCTCGCGGCTGCACTGCTCTGCGCACTCCGGTGCTGCGCCCCTTTTGGCGTGGACCGTTGAAGCCTTGGGAGCCCGAAGAAACTCGCCGTGCTCTGGAAACAAGAAAGGGACTTGGTTCCCTTCCGCGTCACGACGGTCGAGGTTCTTAATGGCGATTCGATCCTCGTGAGAGGTGAAAACCATCGTCTCGGTGAACTTGTCGCCGTTTGGCAAAACGGTTTTGCGAGTGCCGTGAAGCGCATTGTCCTTGACTTCGAACCATGTTGTGTAGGTCAGTCCATTCTCGCCGTAGGCCGTTTCCTTGATCTTGCCCTCGATCGGGTCCCATCCTATGATTCCGTAGCCTCTTGGCTCAAGAAGTTCGGGCGTGTCCCCATCGGCTACCCATGTCCAAGTAAGGCAACTTTTGCCTGGAGCCCACTTGCATGAGAAACGGCCCTTGAACTCCGCACCGTCAATCTCGCTAGAATTTGTCCAGTCGCCGATCCAAGTCTCAAGGATTCTGTATTTCTCGTAGTGCGGCGACGACGGCTTGCCGTCTTCCGCGGGCTCCCCAGCGGACGGCCCCGGCTTCTTCGTAACACGACGAAACGTGACTAACGGTGTTGCGGGCCCCTTTTTGTCGTTCTTCTTACTCTCTTTGATTTCCCAGGTATACGTATTGGCGTCGATGGGAACAAGCAATGAGATTCCCTCCAAATTAGTCCCGTCTGCTGTAACCCCAGACCATTCCAGCTTCCAGGTCTTGCCCTTGACGGACCATTTCCCGGTCCCGTTGCCACCTAGTGTGCTAAAGAGCCAGTGAACGAGCTTCTTCGACTTAGGGTCCACACCGACCATCTCAAAACCCTGATGAATAAGTTTCCCGTCAATCTCTCTGCGGAACTTGTATCCGATGTAGTTCTTATTCTCCATCCAAAAACAGGAACCCGTGGAACGGACCTTTGCCCCTGGGGCGTAGTCGTCCGTCACCAGGAGACCTTCTTGCGGGACGACCCAATCCGCTTCCCAGTCACCGATGATCCACTCCATCGCCTTTAACTGCTCATAATCCGGCCCCGGCTTGGTCTCCTCTCCGATGCACTGGGAGGCACTGAGGAGCAAGAGGGCTGTCACGAAAGAAACGGTCATCAATCGATTCATGAAAGGACTCCTTGAGAAAAGAGAAAGTTGGTCTCCCCAACAACTGAGGATTACAAGGGAAGCACGACACTGGAAATTGTCTAGCGGTGATTAGCGTATGTCAAGAAGCTCGGATCGGCCGTTGCGCGGCAACAATTGGGACGCGATCGCACTCCTTGCCTTCCAACAGCTTACGCCCCCCAGCCGCCCCTTGCAAGCACGTACGGTGGGGAATGCAGGATGGGGAATGGGGAGTTTGCGGTCTCTGACTCGGGGATGTCCGAATTGGGGATTTCAATTTGCAATTCCCAATTTGCAGTTCTTCCTTGCCGCGGTGTCGGACCCCACCGAACGCAGTCGGTGGGCGTTGAAGGTTCTCCCCACTCCCCACTACCCACTGCCCACTACCTTCAACAACAGATCAACGGCCTCTTGCGCCGCGGCCGTCCGGTCGTTCGCCCCGGGCCGATCAACCCCGTGCTCCGCCAGCCACGCCAAGGTCTCCAGCGAAGCCCCGTCGCTGCTGGCCCCTAGCCCCTGATCCCCGAGCCCTTCGCCCGTGAGATCGATCAGCCTCAACTCGTCGAGGAGACTCGTCCGGTTGTTCCGTGCCAGCAACACGTCGATGGCGTCCACGCGCTGGTCGCGGTTGAAGTCGTAGGGGAACGTGATCTCCGCGGGCGAGAGGAATCCGCGGGGGTTGTTCCGTGCTAACAGCAGGTCGGTTGTGGTTACCTTCGCATCGGTCGTCGAATCGCCCGCCTCGGCCACGGCGTTGCCGTAGTAGAAGACGTCCGACGCGGCAAGGCCCGTGTCGGCAGTGGGCAGCACGGTTACCTCGAGCCACTGATTATTGATTGCCCCGTCGGGCCAGATGATCGTTACGCGGTCGACGTCGATGGTGCCGTCGTTGCGAAGATCGACCGGCCGTACCGTGATCCCGCCGACGGCCAGCGGCGGCGGAGCCGGCGTCCACGTCGTCGGGTCGTCGCTGTTGCCGATGCGGAACTCGAAATCGTCGGCCGAGAGCTGCCCGGTGGTGGGCAAATTGTCGACGTCGATCATAATCCCGTTGAGCCCCCGGCTGTAGCTCGTGTAGTTGGCCGCCACGGCCGGGCCGGATCGCGTGGGGACCGTCAACAGCGGTCGTTTGTTGGTAGCGATCGCCTCGTCGTCCTGAGCGTCGGCGGCCAGGGTGTTGCCGTCGGCGGCCGAGTTGTTGTAGAAGACGTATCGCCCGACCACCGCCGGCCCGTCGGTAAGCCGGGGCAAATCCATCTCCACCGCCTGCAACGCCTTGGTCACCTGTGCCACGTCCGCCTCGTCGTAAAGGTCGTCGGCCGCTTGGATCAATGCCAAGTACGCACCGTTGAAGGTCTCCGTGCTGGTGTAATAAGTTGTCATTGCCCGATACCAGATCTGCTCGGCCTTCTCCCGGCCAATCCCCTGGATGTAATAACCGTTGAACGCCCCACCCATCGCTGTCAGATAGAAGGCCTTGTTGGGCACGCCGGCGTTCCATTGCGCACCTCCATCATCCTCATCGCCATAGTAGAAATCGGGCGAATGGAATCTGTCCGCATAGGGCGGATCGTGGGGGGTATTGGGTGGATCGGCCAGATTGTGAGGTCCCAATTCGGGTACTTGGGGGAAATTTATCCAGTCGTTGTCCCCGGCACCGTAGTATTCCAACATTTCCCCCATCACGTCGGCAAAACTCTCCTCCAGCGAACCGGTCTCACCCAAGTAAGCCATTTTGAAGGGAACCGAGAACCACGCCACCGCATGCGCAAACTCATGTCCGACAACGTCCGGATATACCGTCCCTGCACAGAAAATAAGCTCGTCGTGGTGGCCTGAAACCTGATGACAGTACGATGGAGGACCTTCTTCCTTCATTAGCACCGAAGCCGCCGTTCCGGTCCCGTATCCAAGTGCACCGTTTCCATTCGCCCCGTTGCGGCCAAACTTTTCTCCATAGTAATTGTGGGCCAGCCCCAATAAATCATAGACATCATCCACGTCCGTTGATCCCAAAGCCCAGGGGGTTGGATTGGGTCCGCGCTCCGGCTCCCCTTCACTCCGACCCAACCAATAGGAAACGCATTCGCCTAGGCCAGTGGGAATACAAAGATATGCGTTAACGTAACAACCAAAACGAGGATACTCCAGAGCACTGCAATCATAGACCACGCGAGTGAGCCCGCCGGGTTCGATTTCTACGGGTCCCCCGTCAGGGTCTACAATGCGCAGCGGGGGGCCGGGCTGGCCGGTCGGATTTGTCGCTTGACCGGCGTACAGCCGCAGGAGTCCATCTTCTGCCCCGACGAGGACGTCGAAGATTCCATCAGCATTCAGATCGCCCACAAACGGGCGTGATCGTGGCGTTCCGGGTAGATCGATCGGGAGGTGATCCGCCTCCAACCGAGTCCCTGAGGCAAACGCCGGCGCCGAATCGCTCCCTACGTTCGCGTAGAAGTAGAGTTGGCCTTCGGTGTTGCCGGCGATCAGGTCCTTGCGGCCGTCGCCGTCGAGGTCGTAAACCGCCGGGCTGCTGCGGCCGGTCGGTACGGCCAGATCGGCGGCACCGTCTTGCAGCGGCGTGAGCTGGTGGAACTCGGGCGTGCCGTGGGTGGCCTGATCGACCAGCAATTGCACTTTGCCATCGTAGGCCCCCAAGAAGATGTCGAAGCGGCCGTCGTTGTCGAAGTCGACCACCTCGATCGTGGCCCGGGCGCCCACGTCTACATCAGTGGCCGAGCCGGGCGTGCCCACCTGGAGATAGGCGGCCGGGCCGAACTGGGGATCGGTGTCGGTGTTCTGGTTGATCCGCACCTGGACCCGGCCGTCGGCCAGGCCCAGCAAGAGGTCCTTGCGGCCGTCGTAGTCGAAATCGACGACCTGCGGAAAGACGCCCAGGCAGCCAGCGGCCGGGACGGTCAGATCGGCATCCTCGGCCCGGACGTACTGCGGCGCAACGTAGACCGGCGCGGCGGCCGTGCCCGTGTTGAGATAGACGCGGACCTTGCCCTCGCCGGCCGCGGTCTTTTCGCCGACGATCAGGTCGGTCAGGCCGTCGGCGTCCCAATCGGCAATCTCGGGCACCGAATAGGCATCGACCTGCAAGTTGCTGCCGTCGGCCTGGACGAGTTGCTCGGAGAGGAACTCCGGCGGCTCGATCGGCAAGGCCTCCGCCTCGAACTGAGGCGCGGACCCACCTCAGCCGTATCCGGCGGCTGGAACGGCAGCCAGCAGGCAGCGGTCCTCAAGGCGTTCGACCAACAACCGGCGTCGCAAAGCGTTTCGATCTTTCATCGCATTCCCCCATGGAATCCGGGTCAACGGCCGACGGAGTGACTGGTGTTTAGCGTAGTTGGAGGGTGGGAGGGTGTCAAATGGGGGGATAGTGGATGGTGAGGTGGAATCCTGCTGTCGGTTCCCGCACCGCGCCCCTCACTCCACCCACCGACGCTGCCGCACCGCCGGTCTTCCTATCCCGTGGCTCCCCAATTCTTCGACCGCTTCGACCGTGTCCGAACCCCAGCCAGTTCCGTTTTGCGCCCCATCCCGCAACCGCTAAACTGGCCCCCACCCGCCGCGAAACTGGCCCCGTTTCTGGCCGCGATCGACATCGTTTTCGCCCCGAGAGGTCCAATCACACCGGTGCCACCTCAAACACGCCCGTATGCCTCGCGCCAGAATCGCCGAGAAGCCCGTCAGGCAGCGGCTACGTAGAGGTTCAGCGCCGGGAAGGCTGGGGCTGGTGTCTGGGGCCACCTGGGGCTGCGTGTGAGAAAACAGCAGTAGGGACTTGATTGACGAGCTTCTCGGGCATGTCTGGCTTGCCGGCTCGTTCCGGGGCCCGTGAGCCGACGACCACGTCGCGATTCAAACAGTCTGCTGATGGGGGGCGGGGTCGTTTCTTTATCGGTCGTTTTACGAGACAACTCTGGGGATGGGGCCGATCATCAGGATCGTCTCGCCCGTCCGGAAACCTCTTGGCAGAGGTGATTTCCTGGCTGATGCTCGTGAATCAACTGGGAGGGCAGCCCATAATTCGCTTGTCTTCCAGGAACGCGTAGTTGGGTTCAGGGGCGTGCCGTTTGGGCTAATCGTCCGGAATGGGTCGAACCTTGAACGGCTACTTCTCAAACTTCGGCGTCGACGTTGATCCCCGACAGATTCTCGCCCCACGCGCGTGTCTGGCTGTACGCGGCGAACTGGATATCAAGCTTGGTGTGTGCCCGAAAGCTAGCGTTCATGAGAGATCTGTTCGTGTCTCCCGACGGCGAATCCAAGACGGAAACCA
>JABMRB010001225.1 GCA_013202865.1 Candidatus Nealsoniibacteriota bacterium
CCGAACCCGTCGGGCAGCACCTCGAGGGTCCCCTCGCCGAACATCAGCCCGTTGAGCTTCACCCGCTCCTTGAGAATCCTGAAGACCAGATCCTGCTTCTTGACCCCGGAGCAGTCGGTGAGGTTCTCCCTGCGAGCCTCCTCGATGAGTTCACCCATCGACATTCCCTGAAGTCTGGCGATATGCGTATCACCCGACTGCTTGATCTGCTCGTAACGGTCCTGGATATCGTCCTTGCTGAACTGGCCTCGCGAGACCAGTTCCTCAGCGAGTGAGACGGGCTCCTGTCCGTCGTCGAAGTCGGTATAGCCTTCGTTTTGGGGTGGGTCGGCATCCGCCGGTTTTTCCCGGTCGGCGCCGCCCGTCTTGCTTTCTCTTGAAGATGCCATGCTGAACGCTCCCGATAGGATGGGGGGCCGACGCGCGGAAGGCGACGGCGGGGGGGATGGTTGTGTCTTTTCCGTGAAGGAAGGAATGAATCAAGAAGGGAGGAGTGAATTACCGGTTATCAGTGTACTAATGCGATTTTGCTAGTTCTCGAATCAGATTCTCCAATTCGCTGCGCTCTCTTTCGTCCGTCCGCAACCCACAAATATCTCGCGTTCAAGCAGGGCTTACCCGGCGACCCCTCACGTCTCGCCTAGGCTTCCACGTAAGCAGACGTGCTGTTTGGTTTTGGGATTTCGTATCCTTCTGATCGCATCCCTTCAAGATGAAACTCGATCGCCTCCTGCATATTCAACTCCGTCTCCTCTCGCGTTGCCCCCGTTGAGACGCAACCCGGAAGGTCGGGAGAGTACGCGGAGTAGCCCGTGTCGGACTTCTCAATAATAACAAGATACTTCATGGCTTCAACTCGGCCAGCGATTGCCAAATCCGATCGACTTGAACCTCGGTCTGTTGCGGGGTCCCGCAATTGTCGACGATCAGTTCGGCGCGCTCGCGTTTGCTATCGAGCGACTGCTGCACCGCTTCGCGCGAAGCAAAATCCTCCTCGCTCCAGCCGCGGGTCTTCGCTCGCGCCAGCCGCAATCGCCGCGGGGCGTCCACGAATATCAACTTGTCGCAAAACTCGTCCCAGCCGGCCTCTAGCAGCAACGGTGCGTCGAGCACCGCCGCCTTGACGCCCTCGGCGGCCATCGCCTCGGCTCGCTGTTGCAATCGACGTCCGATCTCCGGATGGACCAGTTGTTCCAGGTATGCTCGCTCACGCGCCGCGTCGGCTTCGGCAGCAAACACTATCCGAGCCAATCTCCCGCGGTCGATCCGCCCGTCGGAACCGAAAACGGCCGCACCCCAACGTTCTCGGGCGGCCGCCTCGACCTCGGGCAGTCGCAATACTTCGTGACCCGCCGCGTCTGCATCCAGCACGCCGGCACCGAGCCGGGCCAGATGCCGGGCAACCAGGCTCTTGCCGCTCGCTACTCCGCCCAGGATGCCGATAAGGTGCATGGTATGTGGACGGAAGGTTAGTCTTGCGGGCGCAACTTTTCCGCGTCGGCCCAATTCGGACCCACTTTGACGTCTACTTTTAGGGGAACGCTCAGTTTCCAGACGCCGACCATCTCGTCGGTGACAAGTTCGGCCAGGTACTGGACTTGATCGGAGGGGACTTCGAAGATCAGCTCATCGTGGATCTGCAACAACATCTTTGCCGGGAGACGCTCGCGCTTCATCCGGCGGTGGACCGAGATCATTGCCATCTTGATCAGGTCTGCCGCCGAGCCTTGGATAACCGTGTTGACGGCCGTCCGTTCGGCAAGGTTCCGCTGCCGGCCCGCTTGATCGCGGACCCCGCGGATGGCACGACGCCTCCCCCGTATCGTACTAACATACCCCCTGCGGCGACATTCTGCCAGTGTCTTTTCCAGAAACACCTCGATTCCAGGGTACCCCTCAAAATAACCATCAATGAATCGGGCTGCCTCTTCCTTGTCGATTCCCAGCGATTTAGCCAGTCCGAACGGGCTCTGGCCGTAAACCACGCCGAAATTCACCGCTTTCGCCGCTCGCCGCATTTCGCGAGTTACCTCTTCCAGGGGGACGTCATTTACCTGGCTGGCGACCCGGGCGTGGATGTCCTCATCTCGGGCAAACGCCTCGCAAAGCTGCTCGTCGCCCGAAAAATGGGCCAGAACCCGTAGCTCAATCTGCGAATAGTCGGCCGCCAGCAACGACCAACCCTCGTCGCCGGGCACAAACGCCGAACGGATCTCGCGGCCCGCTTCCGTGCGAACCGGAATGTTCTGCAGGTTCGGGTCGCTGCTGCTGAGCCGCCCGGTGGCCGCCACCACCTGATTGAACGACGCGTGTACCCGACCGGTAACCGGATGGACCATCTGCGGCAACGCGTCGACGTACGTCCCTTTGAGCTTCGCGTACTGGCGATACTCCAGAATCTTCTCGGGCAACGGATGCACCCGGGCAAGTTCCTCGAGCACCTCGGCGTCGGTGCTCGGGCCGGTCTTGGCCGTCTTCTTGACCACCGGCAGGCCCAGTTCCGTGAACAGCACCTGCTGCAACTGCTTGGGCGACGCGATGTTCAGCGAGTGCCCGGCCAAATCGTAGATTATCTGCTCCAGCGCGTCGAGCCGCTGGCCGTAACGACTACTGAGCCCAGCCAGCCGGTCGACGTCGACCCGAATGCCGTTGTATTCCAACTCGACCAGCACGTCGATCAA
>JABMRB010001226.1 GCA_013202865.1 Candidatus Nealsoniibacteriota bacterium
ATCTGGCTGCAAGTGACCGTCAAAGCCGACAACCTGGGACTGGCCGCGGACGACGTTTTCTTCTTCGGCAACGTCTTGGCTGAGGCCGGGGACTTGGCGACGGATGCCAGGGTGACCACGGCCGATCTGTTGTTGGCGCGGAACAACCCCCGCGACTTCCTCACGCCCGCAGCGATCACGTTCCCTTACGACTTCAACCGCGACACGTTCGTCAATGCAATCGACGTGCTGTTGGCGCGGGGCAACCAGACGAACTTCCTCAACGCCCTCAAACTGATTGATCTCTCCGGTGACGCCGAGAAGGCACAGCAGACTCCACCGACCGATCTGGCTTGGCTCTCTGAACTCAGTCAAGCGACCACTCGTCTGCAACCGAGGAAAGACGACAATTCAAGCGAAGAGGCCGTGGATCTGCTCCTGACCACCTACTGGCCGTAACTCATTGACAGGGCGAGAGAGCCACCTCATGCAACCCGCCACCACCGGTTTCAAGGGCTAAAAGAAAGGCGACCGCTGGCAGCCCGGTCGACGAACACTACCCGGCCGCAAACAGCGTGGCTTGCCGTAGCGACCCGTGTTGGGTATAAGAAGCTCTAGGCATGCGAGTGTTTCTGACAGTTTGGAGGTGATCTAGTGACGGAGGCTGCGAGTCTTCCCTGCGACGGCATGGCGAGCGATCGGCGGCACGTGGCGGTGGTGACCACCACGATCCACGTGCCGCGATTCCTCGACGAGCTGTTGACCAACGCCCGGCACCACGGTCACGCCGGGCAGGTGAGTTGCGTGGTCGTCGGCGACCGCAAAACGCCCGCTGACGTCGCCAAGTACCTTGCCGAACTGGCGCGACGCCATACGGCCGAGGTGACCTATCTCGACGTGCCTGCGCAGCAGAAGTTGCTGCGACGCTGGCCGTCGCTCGATCTGTTCGTCCGCTACGACTGCATCCAGCGGCGGAACGTCGGCTACCTGCAAGCGGCCATCGACGGGGCCGAGGTGATCGTCTCGGTCGACGACGACAACTTCGTCACCGACGACGACTTCATCGGGTCGCATCTGGTCGTCGGGCGGCAGGTTGAAGTGCCCGTGCTCAGTCATCCGTCCGGGTGGTGGAACATCTGCGAGCGGTTGGTGTGCGATCCGCCACGGCAGTTCTACCACCGCGGCTACCCCAAGTCGCGGCAAGACTTCCGCACCGGCGGCTACGAACTGACCACGGCGAGCGTTCGGGCCGTGGTCAACGCCGGGTTGTGGCTCGGTGTGCCCGACGCCGACGCCACGGCCCATCTGGAAGAACCGCTCCACGTCGCGGCCTTGGAGCCGATCGGCGGGCAGCGAACCTGCGCATTGGCGGCAGGGACCTGGTGCCCGGTTAATAGCCAGAACACGGCGTTCGACGCCTCGCTGCTGCCCGCGATGTACTTGCCCGTGATGCTCGACCCGGTCCGCGGGTATCGGATCGGACGGATGGACGATATCTGGATGAGCTATTTCGTTCGAGCAATCGCCGATCGGCAAGGTGATGCCGTTACTGGGAATGACACGGTGCTTTACGGGCCCCCGCTGGTGACTCAGAAGCGCAATCCGCACGACCACCTGGCCGACTTGACCGAAGAACTGGCCGGCTATCTGTTGACCGAACGACTCGTAGAATACCTCCGCCGCTTCGACACGGCCGAGACGACGTACGCGGCAGCCTACCTCGATTTGATCTACCATCTGCGCGACGCGGCCGAGACCGATGCGAAGTTAGACCGGGCGGAGCGCGAATACTTTCGGCTACTCACGCTCGGCATGGCCGCCTGGCATGGTGCGGTGGCGGAGATTGTTGGGAGAGGATGACGAGGAAATGGATGCACCACGGAGACACGGAGGACGCGGAGAAGAGGAGAAGGAAGAAAGGAAGAAAGGAAGAAACCACGGATTGCACGGATGTCACGGATAGAGTAGGCAGAGCATCGCATTTCGCTGCTTCCCATCCGTGTTATCTGTGTAATCCGTGGTTCGATTTGTCGGTTTCCGCATTTGAAACGTGATGTTGATGCAACAGTGTCGAACTACTTGTTATCTTCCTCCGTGCCCTCCGTGCCTCCGTGGTGAAATCACCGTTGTGGCATTCGGGTCCGCGAGAGAATTGGCCGATCATTTCACGGAGCGTGTGGTATGAAGATCGACGGCTGTAACGTGCTGGTTACTGGCGGCGCCTCGTTTATTGGGTCGCATCTGGTCGATGCGCTGATCGAACGTGGCGCCCGGGTCCGGGTGGCCGATAACCTCAGTAGCGGGTCGCTGGCGAACCTGGGCCGGCGTCCGGTCGACGGCTCGGTCGAGTTCATCGAGTGCGATCTTCGCGAGCCGAACGCGGCACGGGCGGCGGTCGACGGCCGGCAGTTGATCTTCCATCTAGCGGCCGACCACGGTGGACGGGGCTACGTCGATACACACCAGGCCGGCCCCGCCTCGAATCTGGCACTCGACGGGCTGGTGTTTCGCGAGGCGGTTCGGGCGGGCGTTGAGAAGGTTGTCTACGCCTCGTCCGGATGCGTCTATCCGAATCGCATCCAAGGCGACGCCGACGAGGAGCTCTTTCTGACTGAAGAGATGGTCCGCCCGCCGTACGACGCCGACAACCTCTACGGCTGGGCCAAGCTGATGGCGGAACTCACCCTGCGGGCGTACCACGCCGAGTTCGGGCTGAACGCAGCCTGCTGCCGGTACTTCACCGTCTACGGCCCCCGGGCCAAGGAGAATCTGGCCGTGCTGGCGATGATCGCCCGTGCGTTTATCGGCGAGAAGCCGTTCGAGATCTGGGGCGACGGCCGGCAAGTCCGCAATTTCACCCACGTCGACGACATCGTATCCGGCACCATCGCCGCCGCCGAGAAGATCGACGACGCCACGCCCGTAAACCTCGGCACCATGGAACGAATCCGAGTCCGCGAGGCAGCCGAGATGGTGTTGGAGATGACCGGCCATGATACCGAGATCGTCACCCGCCCAGAGATGCCCACCGGCCCGGTCAACCGCGTGGCGGATAATCGGTTGGCCAAGGAGTTATTGGGCTGGCAGCCACAAGTCGCCTTCCGAGAAGGGCTGCGCCGAACGATCGATTGGTACTACGCAACCAAGAACCGCGAGAAAGTTCGGCAGGTTTTGAAACGTGGGGCGCTGTTAGAGCGCGGCCCGGCACGGTGAGCTCATCGTCGTGAATCTGTCGTTTGGCCATGGACGCCATCATCTGGACAAGACAGGGCCGCCGCAATCCTCCTGTTGCTGCGTGGGCACAGCGAAACAGCGAGGCACGTCGGTGTCCAACTCCTTGTTAGGTGTTTAGATAAGCATCCACTTCAACCATATCATCATTGGGAACACACGTTCCCTTTTCGCCAAACCAGTTAAGTATACTGTTTGCTGTGGTTAACGCCATGATAGCCCCTTTGTAGTTGACATCCAGCAATCCGCTCTTCTCTGCGTCAGTGGTGCCCGTATGCGCAAGGCTGTTGCGAGTGCGATAAAGTGAATGCGCTTGACGATACGTTTCTGGTTCGTCTACTTTCAGGGAACGTCTCAATAGATAAAGTGGGCTCTCGTGCAACAATGTGAGAAACCGGCTACCGCCATCGCCAGTCCCATTCCGCAGTGCGAGGTAGATCGGGTCCTTGTCTACGGATTCCTGCTGATTCACTTGGATTGTGATACGGCGATGATCCGTTGAGGGTAACAATTGACCGACAAGTCGATCATATTCGCGGTCGAGGACATTACCAGCACATGCTTCCACGGCCGCTGCTGAGAAGATTATTGCGCTTCGGAAGTTCGACCTGATGATCGACTCTGCCGCGTCATTGATGAGTTCTCCATGTACGGGAACGACATCATTGATGACAGCGTCACTGGCATCGTCAAGATGGTCCAACGTCAACGCCGAATCTGCGATGTATCTACGCACAAATCCTTTGGTGTTTGCGGGTGGGATCTCGGTCGGTGGTTTGAGTTGGTTCGTTTTGACGATCCCTGTCAAGGCGGTAATTGACCGCGGAAGTCCGGGCTGTCCAGAAACAACTCGCAGAGCGTTGAGATACTGGGGAAGCGTTCGGGGGAACTTGCCGTCATCTTGAACGAGATTCTGAGCGTCGTCATCGGCAACGAAAACGAGGCGAGTGGTGGTAAACAGGACAGTGCCATCAGCGAATGACATCAAGTGGCGAAGCGCCAGCGGACCGTCGCGGTCAATAGCGAGAGGCGATGCAATGGACCAACCTCCGACCGCGGGGATGGGCGACGAAACCGCTGTGGTGGGCGACAGTCGCCAGCAGATTTCTCCAGCCAAGACTATTTCGAATGTGTGCATCACACTTAACACTGAACGTGGGTGGCACCGGTGCCACCCACGTTCGATTCGGTTGTTTGACTATGTGTCTGGCGAGGATTCCTTAGTCAACAGTCCCTTGACTGCCGCTGATGCCAGTTCACGGCCCTCTCTTGAAGCAAAGACCGTAGTGACGAAGCTGAATATCTTGCTTGCGGCGGTTTGATACCATGCCGCCTTCGGGAATGAGTCAAGATCGGTCCTCAAATTCGCAAGGTCGTCGGTGACCCTGGCGAGTTGATCCTCGGTGACTTGGTGGTTCTTGGCCAATTCATAGAGCTTCTCCTCCAGTTCAGCGATCTTGCCAATGAGGTCCTTCTTCTCATCCGGTGTGAATGTTGCCTCAGGGTCTTTCGCGAGCCGTTTGATTTCCTCCTGAAAACTTCGTCGTAGGTGATCAAGCTCGGATACGACCGGGTTCACAGTCCTGTAATCTTCGAGTATTCGTGCCACCCACGGCTCAATCCGTTCGATCACGTCGTCAAAGTCCAGATCGGCGAACCGTTCTGGCTCGTCCATGTACGGACCTGGGCATTCGAGCGTGAGGTAATTGCCCTCGCGGTAGGATGAACCGCGATGTGCGGTGAAGGAGAAACGTGGATTGGCGAGGAAGTCGATCTTGAAAACGATCGTGTCGGCCCCTTCCCCTTCCTTGAGCGGGAATCCGTCGGTTCGTAGAGAGAATGAACCGCTCCTGAAGTATGTCTTGTCAAGAGTCTTTTCTATCATCTCCACTGTCTTCTTCCTGATCATCCTTTCGTCCTTTCAGTCGAACGAGTGTTTATTGACCACCCCGAGAACGCGAATGGGGCGCGTTGGTGCCCAATCACGTTCCCAGCCGATGACGGAGATTGTAGCACATAGATCGTGGAGGCACAACGGTCTAGGTGGCCTCAGCGCAGTAACGAATTGTGGGCGTACGGTGACACTGTGCAGGCCGTTTAGCGGGCAGGCTTGCCCGCCGTTTGCTTGTGGCCGATGGCCGCATGCCGCAGGGCGTGAAGCTCCGTTCGCGTCAACGGGCGGGCTTCACCCGGCGGAAGCTTCCCCAGCCGCACCGGGCCCACGGCGGTCCTCACCAGCCGAATCACCTTGTGCCCCACCTTTGCCAGCACGCGACGAACTTCCCGGTTGCGACCCTCGCTGAGCACCATCTCCAGGACCGCGCTCTCCTTGTGACGCGATTTGACACAGATCTGATC
>JABMRB010001227.1 GCA_013202865.1 Candidatus Nealsoniibacteriota bacterium
CGCTGGCAGTGGTCGGCATGGGGGCGTTGATTAAGATGCAGACGATCGAGTTGCCGCCGGAGAAGGAAGACGGCGAGGTTGAGGTGGGTGGTCCGAGTATCGGCATGGCCGCTTGCGGCTTCGCAACGTCGTGCGAGAAACTGCGAAGCCGCAAGCGGCATTTTTCAGTTTAAGGAATTCAACTAGTGGCGAAACCGCGGGTGATGATCGTCGGGGGTGGACTGGCCGGGCTGGCGGCTGCGATGAAGCTGGCCGAGCTGGGGGTCGACGTCGGGCTGATGAGCTTGATGGCGGTGAAACGCTCGCACAGCGCCTGCGCCCAAGGCGGAATCAATAGCACCAACGACCTCACCCGGCAACTGGGCGACAGCGAGTGGAAGCACTTCGACGACACGGTCTACGGCGGCGACTTCCTCCAGCATCAGCCGCCGGTGAAGGAACTTGCCTACTGGGCGCCGCAGATCATCGACCTGATGGACCGGCTCGGCGTAACTTTCAACCGCACACCGGAAGGTTTCCGCGACCAGCGCCGCTTCGGCGGAACGCTCTACCAACGGACCGCCTTTGCCGGGGCCACCACCGGTCAGCAATTGCTCTATGCGCTGGACGAGCAGGTGCGGCGTTGGCAGGTTACAGGCCACGTCAGTAAGTACGAGTCGTGGGACTTCCTTGGCCCGATCCTCGACGACGCGGGCCGCTGCCGCGGGTGCGTTGCCCAGGACATGGCGAGCATGGAGATTCGGGCATTTCCCGCCGACGCGGTGATTCTAGCCAGCGGCGGGTGCGGGGCCATCTTCGGCCGCTCGACCAATTCGGTCGCCTGCACCGGCAGTGTGGTCAGCCGCGTGTTTCAGGCCGGCGCCCGCTACGCCAACGCCGAGTTCGTGCAGGTCCACCCCACGGCCATTCCCGGGGCCGACAAGCTGCGGCTGATCAGCGAGAGTGCCCGGGGCGAAGGCGGCCGCGTTTGGGTTCCCCGGCAACCGCAGGACCCCCGTCGGCCGAACGATATCCCCGAGAGCGAGCGATACTATTTCCTGGAAGACCGGTATCCAAAATACGGCAACCTCGTGCCGCGCGACATCGCCACGCGCGAGGTTTTCAAGGTTTGCGTGACGGAGGGACTCAGCGTCGAGAAGGACCGGATGTGTGTCTATCTTGACGTCAGCCACTTGCCGCGCGAGATGCTCGACGCCAAACTGGCCGGGATCCTGGAGATCTACG
Organism: Candidatus Nealsoniibacteriota bacterium; assembly: GCA_013202865.1. Lineage (GTDB taxonomy): Bacteria > Planctomycetota > Planctomycetia > Pirellulales > Thermoguttaceae > JABMRB01. Next base: position 1,225 of record JABMRB010001227.1, read on the forward strand.
AGAAGTTTCAGGGCGTCGATCCACGTGGGGCGGCGATGAAGATCTTCCCGGCGGTACACTACTCGATGGGCGGGCTGTGGTGCGACTACGACCGTACGGCCGAAGGCGGGCTCAACCAAGGTTCGCCCCGCAACCAGCAGACCAACCTGCCGGGGCTCTTTGCCATCGGCGAGTGCGACTACCAGTTCCATGGTGCCAACCGCCTGGGGGCCAACTCGCTGGTGGCCTGCATTTTCAGCGGTCTGTCGGTCGCTCCCAGCGTGGTCGCAACCATGGACAACCTTGCCGAGCGTCCGGCCGCCGAGCAGCCTTCTTCGCTCTACGATCGGGCGGTAAAGAAACACCGCAAGCAGTACGAGGCCCTGCTGGCTCGCGCCGACGGCGGGCCGAACCCTTATCGCCTGCACGCCGAACTCGGCAACGTGATGACCGCCGCGGCCACGGTCGTCCGCCACAACGACCAACTCGAAGAGGCATACGGCAAGGTCTCCGAACTCCAGCGGCAGGCCGACGTCGCCTCGTTGTCGGACAAGGGCACTTGGGCGAACCAGAACCTGATCTTTGTGCGGGCGCTGCGCGACATGTTCCCGCTGGCGAAGACGATCCTCAAGGGTGCATTGGCCCGGGACGAATGTCGCGGGGCCCACTACAAGCCCGAGTTCGCCATGCCGGAGGTCGACGCCGAGCAGCCGGCCGAGCGTCGCCGGCAGGCCGAGGACTGGTGCGAGCGGTTCCGTCAGAACAACCGCAACTGGCTCAAATCGACCGTGGCCGAGCTGTCCCCCGACGGCGAACCGCAACTCAGCTACGAGGACGTCGACACGTCGTTGACGGCGCCGCGGCCGCGACTGTACGGGGTCGTGGGCGGCGAGACGATCGAGGAGGTGTGGAAGTTGCGGCAGGCAAGCAAGACAACTCCCAGAAGTGAGGAGAAGACCCCATGAGCGAAGATCGAGTGGTACCGCAGTCGGGAGGGGAGGAAGACTCGCTCCGGGCCAAATCTACGCGGCCAAAGCAATACAAACTTGGTGCCTCACGGCGCTCGGACTTGGACTCGTATCTGAGGAATCTGGCACGCTGCAGACTCGCGGCCATGGCGCTGCTGCTGGCCGAGATAGTCACCGCGATTGGCTGTATCCTGATTCCCTGTGCCGGGCTGTACGTCCTCGGCAGTGGTCTCGTGGCCGGGGACGTGGCAACGATCCTGTACGCAGCGATTGTCACGCCGGTCGCCTTCATGCTCGAGTTTGCAATGCTCGTCGTATTCGCACGCGTGGCAGAGATGTGAGTGATTTGAGAAATGGCTAACAATACCGCATTACAACCGAAGAGCGGAACCGCAGACGCGAGAACTTTTGTCGTTCGCGTGTTGCGCCAGGACGGCCCCGGCCAACCGAGCTATTGGCAGTCGCACAGCGTGCAGTACGAAGTTGACATGAACTGCATCAGCGTGTTGCAGAAGATCGCTGAACAGGCTACGACCGTCGACGGCCGCAAGGTGGCCCCGGTTGTGTGGGAGTGAAACTGCCTGGAGGAGGTTTGCGGCTCCTGCACGATGGTCATCAACGGCCGCGTCCGTCAGGCCTGCAC
>JABMRB010001228.1 GCA_013202865.1 Candidatus Nealsoniibacteriota bacterium
GGCTGGAGCAAGACGCGGCCGAGGGGGCGTGTTTTGTGCTCGAGTTGAAGGCGTCGGATACGACGTAGGTCAGGGCTCGCCCTGACGCGGACACACGAGCAACCTTCCTATGTTGAGGCGGCAGTACAACTGTCGCCCCAACCTGACAGGGAACGCCACTGCGGTGCGCTTCACGCACCCTACACGGCTTGTCAGGGCGAGCCCTGACCTACGAATGCGCACCCTACTGAAACTTCCGGCCGATCGAGTACGCATTATCTATGAGCCCACCGACGCCGTGATAGACCCGTACGCCGGGCGTGAACAGGATCGGGCGAACCTTCTCGATATCCGGAAAGCCCCGCTCGCCCAGCACCGACTCGTCGGCCTTCACCTCGAGAATCTCGCCGATAAACTGAGTGTGCTGGCCCAAGTCGGCGGCCTGCAGCAACGTACATTCCAGCACGACCGGAAACTCCTCGATGTACGGGGCGTCGACCAATTCGCTACGAACCGGCGTGAGTCCCGTCTTCGCGAACTTGTCCTCCGAATCGCCGGAGACCATGCCGAAGTAGTCGGCCTCGGCGACGTGTTTCTCCGACGGGATGCTGATCGTGAAGGCCTTCTTCGCCTGGATGTTGCCGTGCGTGTAGGTGGCCGCCCGCAACGAAATGGCCACACACGGCGGACTGGAACAACAGACGCCGCCCCAGGCGACCGCTGCACCGTTGGGCCGGCCGGCTTCGTCGTAGGTCCCCACGATCCATACGGGCGTGGGAACGACCAGCGTCTTCGGGCCGAGGGATTTTTTCATGGGGGGGCTCCTTGGCTTGTGTCGTGCGAAGCCGCAAGCGGCTATTCGAGTTTCAAGTCTTCTTCGGTGATCTCGACGGGCAGCCCGTCTTTGGGGATGGGTAGCTTCAGTGTCCAGAGCAATCCCTGGGCGATCAGGCGGCGGCATGGGACCAGGCCCCAACTGCTGTGGTAGTGCATGCAGCCGAAACCGAACGACCGGCCACCGTCGGGTCGCTCGAATGCCCAGGCCGCGGTCTCCGTGTTGCCTTCGATCTGGGCGGTCAACAGCGAGCGGACCGTCCCCTGCTTGGCGAACTTCAACCGATAGTAGAACTCCTCCTTCACGCGGAAATCGCCTACGCCGGTCGTGATCGGATGCCGTGGAAGGACGACGTTGACGTCGATCGGCGTCTTGGTGACGATGTACTTCCGGTCCGGCCCGCCGTGGCAGCCGCCCATCAGTTGCAGGTGGATCGGGATGTACTTCGCGTCCTTGCCGCCGATGGCCCAATGGATGCCCACGATACCGCCGCCGCGGGCAGCGAGCTGCTGCAAAGCCTTCAGCCGCCGCGGGTCCAGTTGCTCCCAACGCGAGCCCTGACCGAGGAACATTACAATCGCGTCGGCGCCGGCAATCAGTTCGGGACCCTCCGGCCACGGCTCATCGGCGTCGTGGATCGAAAGCTCCAGCCCCGGCACACCCTGAAGCGACTTCGCCAGCACGTTGAGCCCCGGCACATATTCGTGAGATCCCGCCGGATGGTCGCGCTTCTGGCCCAGCAACAGGACTTTTTTGGTATCTTCGGCCCGACCGATGGAAGTGGTCAGGGCGACGATCAGGACGACTGTCAACAGGGCAGCGATCATCAGTTTGCAGGACATTTGAGAACCTCCGGACGTTCGTTTCGTGCGAAGCCGCAAGCGGCCGGTTCTGTGAGGTTACTGGGAGACCGGCTTGATGTCAAGAATCTCTTCGAGCCGGTCGAAGAACTCCTGGGCGTTCTTAGGCTCGCCGGTAATCACCTGCGAACGGGCGACGATCGTTTTGGGGATGACGCCGCCGCCGCATTGGCCGAACAGGCCCGTGTAACCGTCGATCCGCTGCTTCACGGCCGGGCCGTTCGCCTCCTTCTTGAACGTTGCCCGATCGGCCGTCCCTTCGAGCAGGTCGGCGACCTTGTTCTCCGCCCGGTACAACGGCGGGGCTTGACTTTGATCCAATATCCAGAGATGGTACTCGGGGAACTTCGCCGGCGCAAGGTGCCACAAGGCCATGGCCAATCGCGCGTGTTCGCAGGCGTACTCGTGGTCGGGATGTGTCTGCCTGATCCGCTTGTGGCACTTGGAGTTCATCGGAACCGGCAGCACGACGATCGCAAATTGACTGCCGTACCGCTCTCGGGATTGCTCGAGTTGGCGGTGCAGCTTGCGACAATGCTTGCAGGTATAGTCGAACAGCTTGACCAGGACGTACTTCGCGTCGGGGTCGCCCAGGATGGGATGGGCGTGGGGGTCCAGTTCGAGCTTGCCATCGACGACCATCGGAGCCTTGTAGGCGACCGTGCCCGCCTTGCTCGGAGTCGGCGTCGGAGGGTCGACGGTAAGCAGCGGTTGGGCCGGGTCCTCGGACGGGCGATCTGCCGGCTGCGGCTGCGCCGGTGAGTCGGCCACGGACGTCCCGGCGAGTGAGTCCATGCGGTATTCCTTTGCCGGGAACAGGATCTGCCCGGCGATCAGCATGGCCACTGCCGCCAGTCCGAGCGCCGGCAACCAACGGCCGCCGGGCGTGGCGACAGTCGGTGAAGGGTTGGTGGGCGGGTTCGCCCCGCGACCGGCCAGTGCCCCCAAGGCCGCCTGGCGCCGTCGGGCCCGCTTCTTGCCGCGCCGAACGAATGCCCAGCTAAGAAGCTCCGGCGCAAAGACCAGTGTGGCGATTGTCAGGCCGCAAGCGTGAACGATTAGGCACTGAAGGCAAAGGTCGCCGATCACAAACAGCATCAGCCCCAGGAACCAGGCGGCCGCCCCGGCAGCCATCGCAACCAACGGTCTTAACAGTCCCCGGGCCGCACGCTCGATCCGCGGGCGTCTCGTCGGCCCGATCAACAGCGAGGCCGTGAGAATCGCGACGTAGACGCCCACTGCGACAACGCTCACCGGAATCCCCAGCCAATACGACCACGGGCTTGTAAGCACATGTTCGCAGTTGAAATAGGGCAGGTCGACAACACAACCGAGCAACGCGTCCGGCCCTGCCAACAGCGACATCCAGGCCAGATACGACGCCCCGGCCAACGCCACGGTCGCCAGCACCCGTAGCGTCCAACGCGCCGCCGCGGACCGTCCGTGCGCCGAACGGGTCTCACCGCGTGAATCGGAATTGACGTCTTGAGGCGACACTTGTGCGTTGCTCCGAACGTGCTTTATGGGTGAGGGGGAGGTTCGTAGTGACCCGATTTATCGGGTCCGGTTTGCCGAAACCGCATGAATGCGGTCACTACAAACAAGGAAGTTTCGGGGTCTCTGGTGGCTGGAAATGGGCGAACTGGTCGAGCAGGGCCTCGGGGGTCTCGGCCACGGCCAGCAGGTTGCGGTGCTCGGGCTTGAGAAACTCCTCGGCCACCGCGACGTCGAGCATCCGCAGCAAGGGTTGATAATAACCGCCGACGTCCAACAGCCCACATGGTTTTGCGTGCAGCCGCAATTGCACCCAGCAGAGCGCCTCGAGCATCTCCTCGAGTGTACCCAGCCCGCCGGGCAAGGCGATGAAGGCGTCGGCAAGCTGTGCCATCAGTTCCTTGCGGCGATGCATCGTGTCGACCACGTGCAGCTCGGTCAGCCCCTGATGAGCGATGTTGCGAGGCCGGTCGATGAACCGCTCCGGGATCACGCCGACGACCTCGCCGCCGGCCTTTAGCGCGGCGTCGGCCAGTTGGCCCATCAAGCCGACCGTCGCACCGCCGTAAACCACGGTCAACCCCCGCTCGGCCAGCGTGCGTCCGAGACGTCCGGCCGCCTCGACGAACTCCTTGCGTCGGCCGTCACTGCAACCGCAAAAGACACATACGCTCTTCATCGGCGACCCATTTCCTCGATTCAATCTTCCCGGAACAAAAGCGAGAAAAGCGAGCCGCGGGGCTTGCCCCCGCGCTTTCCGATGCAATTGCATCTCACTTCCGCATCTTGCGCGGGGATAAACCCCGCGGCTCGCTTTGCGCAGGGATAAACCTCGCGACTCATCCCAGCTTACCGACCCACGGCAGTTTCTGCTATGGCTGCATGTTTATGCTGCGGAGGGGTAAGAAAAACATTATGTTTTTATTCGAGAATCCGTGTCGCAATGCGCGCCGAAATCTCGTTTGACCTAATGAGAGAATATCGAGCGATTGCGGGGCGGAAAGCCATCGTGTGGGAGGCCACTCGACTCTATATGTACATACAGAAGATTTTTTCTCTCTGCCTATCGTGTCTACACCTGCAGAGGGTTGACATTTCATTCATTGATAGTAGAATCAACGTCTTTCCGGTGGGGCGTCGAGGACGACTAGATCCAGCTAATTCGCGTAACTTCGCCGTCCGGCGCAATCCGAGTATTCCAAGTCAACATTGCCGCATTTGAAAGGAGGGGAATTCAGTAGACATGCGTTGCTTGTGCCGGCCGTGCGTTTCTGTGTTTTTCATGTTACTTCAAAGACTCTTTTGTAGGAGAAACGAAGCATGAGACTACTCTCGATGCCCCGCTTTGAGCGAGGAAGGCCCGCAGCAAGGAAATGCGTCGCGAAGGCACGCGGGCGAAACCGCCAGATCCGGTTTGAACCGTTGGAAGACCGCAGGATGCTGTCAGTCAGCATAAATCCGATCGGAACTTACGAGACCGGCATTTACGACGAGGGGGCCGCCGAGATCGTCGCACACGATCCGGTCACTCAGCGGCTGTTCGTGGTCAACGGAGACGCAACGGCCATCGATGTCCTCGACATCAGCGATCCAACGACTCCGACTGCCGTTGACGTGCTCGACGTGTCACCGTACGGCGACGCGCCTACCAGCGTTGCCGTAAGCGACGGCTTGGTTGCCGTGTCGGTGAAGGCCGACCCCGAGACAAATCCGGGGCAGGTTGCCTTCTTCACCACCGCCGGCGATTTCGTCAACTCGGTCGAAGTTGGCGCGTGCCCCGACATGCTCACCTTCACGCCCGACGGGGCAAAAGTGCTCGTGGCCAACGAAGGCCAGCCAAGCGACGACTATACGATCGACCCGGAGGGGTCCGTTAGCATCGTCGATGTTTCCGGCGGAGCCTCAAACGCCACGGTCACCACGGCCGACTTCACCGCGTTCAACGGTCAGGTGGACGAACTCCGGGCAGCCGGTGTCCGCATCTTTGCGCCCGGCGCTAGTGTTGCCGAAGACGTTGAGCCCGAGTACATCGCAGTTTCTTCCGA